>DATCXH010000269.1:0-3854 GCA_036565925.1 Vicinamibacterales bacterium | reverse complement strand
GTGCATCTCCCACCAGATGCGCGCGTGTTGCTGATTCCACTGACGGGTGAGCGGCACGCGATCGAGCCGTTGCCAGAGTGCGTCGGCCGTCGGGCGACGTGATGGGTCTTTCTCGAGGCACTCGAGCACCAATGTATCCAGCTGTTGCGGAATTGGTTCCTCCGACATCGTCGAGGGGGCCGCAGGCGCGGTCTGTGCGTGGTGCATCAGGATCGACATCGCATCGCCGGCCTCGAATGGCGGACGACCGGTGAGCAGCCAGAATGCGACGCAGCCGAGCGCGTACACGTCGGCCCGTCCGTCGAACATCTGATTGGACACAAGTTCCGGCGCGAGAAACGCCGGCGTGCCGAGAATCATGCCTGCGGTGGTGATCTGCGCTCGTTCACTCGCGTGGCGTGACACCACTCCGAAGTCCACGACCTTGACGAAGTCGTATTCGGATCCCAGACGACAGGCGAACAGATTCGCCGGCTTGATGTCGCGATGTACGAGGCCGAGTGCGTGTGCTTCTGAAAGCGACAGGCACACTTGTCTCAGCAAGAACACCACGCGCTCAGGCGACTGTGGACCGTGCCGCTCGACCAGCCGCTTCAGGTCCATGCCGCGCAGCCGCTCCATCACGTAGTAGAAGCCGCCCGCGTCAGTGACGCCAAAGTCAAAGAGCTGCACGGTGTGTGGCGATTGCAGCTCCGACGTGGCTTGCGCTTCGCGGGTGAAGCGCTGACGCCGGATGTGGCCGTCTTCGCCACCGCCGAGCGCTGCTTCGCGAATGATCTTCACCGCCGCCGGGCGCGCCAGGAGGTGATGCCGTGCGAGCCATACGTCGCCCATGCCTCCCGAGCCAAGGCGCTCGAGCAAGCTGTAGCTGCCGACGCGCAAGTTGTTGTCGAGCAGTTGCTCACCGATCTCGAGCACGCCACCCTGGCTCGTGGACAGCGCAAACCCCAGCACGTTGCGCAGCTCGCGCAGATTGCCTGGCCAGCGGTAGTTCTGCAGACGCTTGAGCGATTCTTCGGAGAGGATCGGCGCAGTACGGCCGGCCTGCTCGGCCTGACGGCGGAGGATGTAGGGCGCGAGCACCGCGACATCGTCGAGTCGTGCGCGGAGTGGCGCGAGGTCCAGCGTGTGGGGCAGCGCGCGGCGAAGCTCGGGAATGATGCGGCCGCCCGCAACGGCCTCGTCCACGTCGCGCGTCGTCGACACCAGCATGCGCACGTCCGCGTCGGGTCGCACTACCGTTCCTCTCGCTGCGTCGATCGCACGGAGCCGTTCGACCAGTGATATCTGCGCGTCAGGTGGCAGATGCTCGATGCCTTCGATATACAGCGTCCCGCCAGTGGCAAGGTGCAGCTTGTCGAAGAGATCGATGTGGGTGCCGGCCCGTGCGGCCGTGGAATCAGACGTCAACGACAGACAGTTGACGACGATGATCGCCCGCGTCGTGCGCTTGGATTGATGATGGATCGCGCGGGCCACGGCCTCGTGATCGCTGCCGGCCGGTCCGTTGATCAGCCACGTCTCGTCGGACGCCGCGGCCTCACGAACGGCGTTGCGCAGCCGTACGGCGGCCGCGCTCTCCCCGAGCAGCACGCCGTCGGTGCGGTCGCGGGCCTCGCGCAGCAGTTCCTGCGCAACCGTCAGCTCGTGTTCCAGGGCGGCGTTACGCTGCTGAAGTTGCTGCTGCAGCTCACGGATGGTGAGATGTGTCTTCACCCGCGCGAGGATTTCTTCCGCCTGGAACGGCTTGTTCACGAAATCGACCGCGCCCAGATCGAGGCCATGTGCCCGGTCGCGCGCGTCATTCAACGCCGACAGAAAAATGATGGCGCTGTCGCGCGTACGAACATCGGCCTTGAGGCGTGCGCACGTCTCGAAGCCATCGATGTCGGGCATCATCACGTCGAGAAGGATGAGATCGGGCGCGGCGCGTTCGGCAATGGCAATCGCATCTTTGCCGCTGCGTGCGGCCAGCAGCCGATAGCCCTGGCCCTCCAGCGTTTGATAGAGGACTTGAAGGTTCGTCGGGTTGTCGTCGACGAGCAGAATCTGCGGAGCCGCCACGGTTACGTCTCCAGCGAGTCGACGAGCGCGTTGAGGCCGTCGAAGTCGAACGTGGTGATCAACCGATGGATGCGCTCGCCGAGGGCGGCCTCGGCGCGGCTGCCCTGCATCAGCACACCGGCCAGCTGCTGGATTGCGCCGACGTCGCCGATCGCGATGGCCGCGTGCAGCTGTCCGCCGATCTCGGATCGCCGATCGAGCACGCCGACATCGTCGCTCTCCGGCACCGGTGAGATGCGGTCGCTGACGAAGCGCGCGCCGGCGTGCGTCTGCAGCATGCCGTAGAGCAGCTCGGCACGCACCGGCTTTGACAAGTAGTCGACACAGCCGGCGTCACGCGCGCGTTGGCGGCTATTGCCGAGGGCGCTCGCCGTGACCGCGATGACCGGTATCGAGGATGTCAGCGGATCGCTGGCCAGCCGTCGCGTCGCCTCGAAGCCATCGAGGTCCTTCATTTTGAGATCCATGAAAATGATCTGCGGACGCTCCGTTTGTGCGCGCTCGATCGCATCGAGGCCGCCCCCCGCCGTCACCACGCGGATGCCCGCACTCTCGAGCAGGCTCGACATGATGTGGCGGTTGGCGATGTTGTCGTCCACGACCATCGCGAGCACCGATTGACCTGCCGCCAGTCGCGCGTCGAATGCCGGCAGGTCGGATTCGAGTTCGTCCAGTTCCTTCCGAGGCGCCATCCGTCCTTCGACGAGCGGCAGCGTGAACCAGAAACGGCTGCCTTCGCCGAGCACGCTGTCGACCTTGAGCTCGCCGCCCATCAGCGAGATCAGTCGGTCGCAAATCGCCAGCCCGAGACCAGTGCCGCCGGCGGCCGCGCCGGTCTTGGTCTGCGCGAACGCCGCGAAGATCTTGGTGATCGATTCCGGCTCGATTCCCGCGCCAGTGTCAGTGACCTCGAATACCAGACGCTCGGCAGCGACGCCGATCGTCAGCCGTACGAGCCCAGCCTCGGTGAACTTGATCGCATTGCCGAGCAGATTGAGCAGCACCTGTCGCACGCGCAGTCCGTCGAGCACCACGGTGCGCGGCACGTCCGGACTGATGCTCGTCGTCAGCATCAGGCCCTTCCGATTCGCCGCTTCGCCGACCACCGATCGCAGATCGGTGGCGAGCTTCGCCAGATCGGTGGACGTTTCCTCGATGTCAAATCGTCCGGCTTCAATCTTCGAGAGATCCAGAACATCGTTGATCAAATCGAGGAGCTGCGTCCCACACTTCGCGATCGCCTCCAGCGCCTCGCGCTGCGTCGGCGTGAGCCCGCGATCCCGCTGCAGGAGCTGGGCGTAGCCGAGTACGCCGTTGAGCGGCGTCCTCAACTCGTGGCTCATGTTGGTCAGGAACTCGCTCTTGGCGCGTGTGGCGGCTTCCGCCGACTCCTTCGCACGGCGGAGTTCGGCGTCGCGTTCGATCCGTCCGGAGATGTCCCGGAGAAACGCGCCAAAGAAATACCCGTGCTCGCTCTTCATCGGCGAGGTTACGGTGAGCTCGATCGGGAACTCGCGGCCCGATCGATGCAACGCGGTGACCTCGAGGCGCTGGTTCATGACCGGCGCTTCACCGGTCTCGTGAAACCGCTGCATGCCGTTGTTGTGACCGTCGCGGTAGGCCGGCGGAATGATCGTCTCGGTCAGATGCTTGCCCACGACTTCGTCGCGCCGCCAGCCAAACGTCGCCTCGGCCTGCGCATTCCAGGTGACGATGCAGCCGGTCGAGTCGATGCCGATGTAGGCGTCGTGCGCGGTGTCGACGATCAGCCGCGCACGGGCCTCGCTCTC
>DATCXH010000515.1:0-9139 GCA_036565925.1 Vicinamibacterales bacterium | reverse complement strand
ATCCCACGTTGGATACTCGCTGTTGCGCGGACGACGATCGAGCATCCGGTTGATCAAATCTGCGGCATTGAGCGCTTCGATCCGCCGTTGTTGCTGCGCCTCGGTTTCATTCTCCGCATGCAGACATCGCGCTCGCGTCTGAGCCATTGCCGGAACCACTGACAATCCGACCAACGCCAACAGCAGGCCAAATCGAGATAGCCCCATCGTCCTCCCCCTCGTCAGATTGGACGTGGTACGGCGCGCAGTGGTTTGATGGGGTGTGACCGAGGTGATTCGCGTCGATCCGGAGGCTCCGGATCCCGCCGCGCTTGTCCCCGCGGCCGAGTGTCTTCGGCGTGGCGGTCTTGTCGCGTTTCCTACAGAAACAGTCTATGGCCTTGGCGTGCACGCCCTTGATCGCTCCGCAGTGCGGCGGCTGTTCGAGGCCAAGGGACGTCCGGCCAACGACCCGTTGATCGTGCATGTCGATGACTTCGATCGGATGCAGCCGCTCGTGAGCGAGGTGCCCGATACGGCTCGACCGCTCGCCGCGCGTTTCTGGCCAGGTCCGTTGACGATCGTGCTGCGACGATCCGAACGCGTCCCCGATGAAGTGACCGCCGGGCTGAGCACCGTGGCGATTCGCGTGCCCGCCCATCCGGTCGCGCGCGCCCTTCTGATGGCCGCTGGCATCCCAGTAGCGGCCCCCAGCGCCAACCTATTCTCTCGGCCGAGTCCGACCCGCGCCTCGCATGTGATGGACGACCTCGCCGGCCGTATCGATCTCGTGGTTGACGGTGGTGCCACGCAGGTCGGCGTCGAATCAACGGTGCTCGATCTTTCTGGGGAGGTGCCGACGATTCTTCGTCCCGGTGCCGTCTCAATCGACATGCTGCGCGAGATCCTTCCTCGCGTCGAGCGTCGCTCGGCAGACTCGCGTTCGTCCGGTGCCATGAAGTCACCCGGCTTGCTGGAACGTCACTACTCACCGCGCGCGCCGCTGACGGTGTACGACGGAAGCGATAGTGTCGCCCGCCTCGTGCGCGATGCGTGTTCGTTCATCGCGAGCGGCCAGCGACTTGGCATCATGGCGGCCGACGAAGACCGGGATGCGCTGTCGATCGTCGAGCGTCACGGTCCACTCGCAACGATCGTCTCCCTCGGCTCCGAGCGCGACCATGTCACTGTCGCCTCGCGACTCTACGCCGCGATCAGAGAGCTCGATGCGTCCGGTGTCGATCGCATCCTCGTGCGCGACTTCCCGGGCAGTGATGGCCTTGCGGTGGCGGTTCGCGATCGTCTTCGTCGTGCATCGGTGCGTTAGCGTTCCCTGACCTTCGGCCTCCATCCTTCATCGAACTGCGCCCGCAGAATCAGCGTGACCACGAGGCCATAGCTACGGACGCCAGCCTCGACGCGGTTCGCTTTCAAGTACTGGTCGTACACCTTCCAGCTCGATTGCTGCAGGAGGGGCCACCGTCCGCGACGGAGACGTTCAGCGATGTCGTCGATGTCACGTCGCGGCCCCGATTCAAGCATCCTCGCCAGCAGCACGCGGTCGTCGGCGCTCACCTCCCCTGCGAGCTGCCAATAGAGAAACATCCATCCGCTGTACTTCGCGCGGGCATCGCCCTGCACGCACGTGAGCCAGCCGACGAAGTTCGCCTCCGACTCGTCCGCGTACCCCGCAAGGTGCGCCCACTCGTGCGCCGCGACGAACGGCAGTTCAATCGGCAGCAGGTCGGGGTTGGCCATGACCTCGAGCGCAAACGGATTCACCATGCCGTCCACGCTCGTCCATCGGAAGTACGGTCCGTAGATCGTCGGCTTGAGGCGGCCGGGAACCGCCGTCGGCGCGTTGGTGAGAAACCGCTGCGCGCGATCGAATGCGCCGCGCATCGACTCGTCTCGCCATGGCGCCGTGTCTCCGCTGGCGTGCGCGCTTTCATACAACGCGTTCAACTGCTGGATCGCTTGCAGCCCGAGCGCGCGGGCGGCGTCAGCGGTCGGCCTTCCGCCTTCTAGGACCAGCCGCTCGGCCATCGACATCCGTCGATAGTTGAAGCCCCACACGAAAAGAAAGATCAAATACGCGACCGCGGCGCCAAAGACGATGTTTCCCAGGGTCGTGAGGAGTATCGAGAATCGCCGCGTCTGCCGTGCGCGACGGACCGCTCGCACGAGCGAACCGATCACCAGGATGGCGGCGCCCACCGTCAACACATCGAACACCGCAAAGGGGATCACGTTCGAGATCGTCGTCATCACGTTCTGGATACGCGGATATATGCCCGTCGCATACCAGCGCTCGATGAACGAGGGACTCACCGGCACAAAGCCACACACTAATGCCGCGATGACTATGGCTGCTTTGGTTCGCACATCTCGATTGTATGGAGTTTACAATTCACCGCATGTCGGCTCACGCCGCGTTGACCGTCGGCCTCCTGGCCTGGACGCTGTTCGCCCGCGAGGCCGAGGCGCAGCCGGCGGCTGGCGTGGCCTCCGGCCGCATCTCGGGACGTGTGGTGTCGCTTGCCTCCGGATCAATCGCTGACGCCGTGGTCACGCTGACACGACTCGAGCCATCAACGACTACCCCGCTGAACTTCACCACCGATCGACAAGGGGCGTTTACATTCGAGGGTGTTCGCGCCGGCCGATATCGCGTGTCAGCCTCGAAGCCAGGTTACACAAACCGGCAGCCGCTTCGCGCGGCCGCTGAACGATTCGACACCGGACGCGAAGTAACAATTCGTGATCGCGAGCACGCCGCACAGATCGATCTCACTCTGTACCGCGAGTCGAGCATCGCCGGTCGCGTCGCCGAACCAGATGGCATTCCTGCGCCGGACGTGCAGGTCTTCGCCGCAGTCCGGCGCGGCGCGAAGTACGTGCGCCTCGAAGACACGCGCACTGTCGCCGACTGGAATGGTCGCTACCGAATTTCCGGACTTCCACCAGGCGAATATCTGATCGTGATCCTGCCCAGCGTCTCGACCGATCCGAATCGCACGCGTGCCAATGCCGAACGGCGCGCACCCGAGTCGTCATCAGCGACTCGCCCGTTCTTCGAGCCCACGCTCTATCCCGGCACCGCCAGCGTCGCCTCGGCCGAGACGGTCACAGTCTTCGAAGGCATTCCCGTCGATGGCATCGACACGTGGCTCATACCGGGCGAGCGTCATTCGATCTCCGGCCGCATCTCGTGGCCGGAGAACACGACTGCCGAAAACATCGTGATTGAATACGGGAACCTGACCGCGCAGCGATCGGGTATATGGACGGTCCCAGACCCAGGCGACTTGTTTCATATCACCGGTGTACCGCGCGGCACCGTCGTGCTGCTCGCCCGCGCCGACTCGAATCGCGGCCCGCTCGCTGGCGTTGTCACGACCGAGGTCAACGTCGATGAGGTGGACGATCTCGAGCTCCGACTCGGTACACCCGGCGCTGTCGATGGCCGCGTCATTTATGACACCAGCGTGCCGTCAGCGAGTCGCGCCGAGCACATCGCGCTGAAGCAGCAACTCCTCCCTGTCTCGCCGTTGTATCCGACTCCGCAGACGACGATCGGCGCAGATGGCCGCTTTCAGATCAGCGGGGCGCTCGGCGTGTACGACGTCGATGTCGCGGGACTTCGTGTCGTGCGCGTGACGCAGAGCGGCCGCGAGATTCCCAACCGACGGATTCGCGTTGGGCTGGGCGAATCGATCAGCGACCTCGAGGTGCTGGTGGCGAAGTAGGCACCGACGCTGCGTCGCGCTGAAGCCTCTGCAGTCGCTCGATGGCCTCGAGCACTTCTGCGCCCCGCTTCTGCACACTCGCGACGGCCCGTTCGTGCCGCGCGGTCTCGCGTGCTTTCGACTCAGGCGTGCCTGCTTTGGCCAACGCCTCTTCGAACAGTCTTCGACGAACGGCAAGCGCAAGGTCGTAG
Source organism: Vicinamibacterales bacterium (assembly GCA_036565925.1). GTDB lineage: Bacteria > Acidobacteriota > Vicinamibacteria > Vicinamibacterales > UBA2999 > Gp6-AA40. The sequence goes on along the minus strand of DATCXH010000515.1, from coordinate 5,220 downwards.
CACTGGCGCGCCTGATTCATGGCCGCCACCGCCTCCGGCAGCTTGCGCAACTCAGCGCGAACGCCGCCAAGATAGTAGGCCGCCTCGCATTGGCCGAAGTCCATCTTCAGCGCTTCCTGAAACTCCGTCTCTGCACTCTCGCGCTTCAACAAGCGCCACTCGATCAATCCGGACAGCAGGAACACCGCAGGATTCACCATCAACGTGCGCGTGCGATCGGCGTCGGTCCGCGCCGCGGTGAGGTTGTCGACAGCAAGATAGTTCCAGGCGCGCCAATAGAAGGCTTGCCCGAGATGCCAACGTCCCGCGTCGATGAGCTCGGTGGCCGACGCGATCGCCTCATCGTGGCGATCGAGATTCGACAAACTGATGACCCGGCCGAGTCGTGCATCGGGATGCGACGGCAGCAGCGCGAGCGCCTGATCGAAGGCCGTCAGCGCATTCGTCCAGTCCTCCCAGGTCTGATAGAGGTTGCCCATCGTCGTCGGAATTGCCGTTGAAGCGGGAAACGCGGCGGCTGCCGAGCGGAATCGCCGCATCGCCTCATCCGGATTGGGAGACTCGCGATCGCGCAGGGCGTAGCGGCCGATGGCGAAGTCCGCGTCTACGAACTCCGGCATCTCGCTCTGAAGGGATTGCAACCGATCCTGATAACGGTCATCGCACACACCAACCCGGTATTTCAGGAGCGGAAGATCCGGAAGACGCGGCACCAGCGCCTCGAGACGTTCGAAGCGATCCGACCGGCCATCCACGGCGCAGATCAGTGTCAGCTCGAGATAATGCCGAAACGGAACCGAGTGCGAACCTGTTTGCAGCACGTCATACCAGGAAGACACGCTGGTTAGTCGCTGCTGGATGCGATTGCGAACCTGCGTTTCGACGAGCAGATCATCACGCAACCCTCGGAGTGGATCCGGCGGCATCGCTATCGCCATCTCGAGGTACTGCAGGCGCTCGGGATCGGCCCCAGCATAGGTGCGTGCCCGCGCGATCCATTCCGCGGACGGCATGCCGAGTTCGGTCGCACGAAGCGCGAGCAGCACGGCTGCTTCGAACGCGAGCGGTGTCTGCCGCCGCTCGTCGGCACGAGCCAGCGCCTGCTCGAGACAGTGAAAGCAGCCGCGTTCGATCAGCGCTTCGACATCGCGAGTTAGAGGTGCGGCAGGGGCCGGCAGCGGTGCCGGCACACGGCGCGTACAGGACGATGAGGCCGAGGCGAGCACGACCAATATGGCAAGCCGGATGCAGTATCGAAAGCGGGACACTCGAAACGCCATACGGTTTGGGGTGGTTAGACACCGAGTTGGCCAATTTGGTTGAGTCGTTTGCTCAATTCTGGGACCTGTCCCGCCGAAGCCGCGACGCGAAGGCGGACGGTCCGGTAAACGCACGTCTGACGGGACAGGAGCCGCGAAGCAGGGCAAGATAACACCGCACCATGAAACGGCTCTTTTTGATCGCCGGTGTACTTGCCGTTCTGTTCGCCGCGGGCGCAGCCACCTGGTTCGTATGGACCCTGCGCCCGGAGCGAGTACGCGAGCATCTCATCACTGCAGTCAGCAATCGATTCGCGGGCCGCGTCGACGTGGACGATGCCAATGTCTCGATCTACCCGAGGCCGGCCATTACCGGGACTCGACTGCGAATTCAATTGCGGAATGCCGACGTCGAAACGCCGCCGCTGGTGTCGGTGAACTCCTTCCAGGCTAGCGCAACGTTCAGCGGACTGGCTGGGCCGCGCATTCAACTCGGCAACGTCACCCTGGTTGGCACAGACATTCGCATTCCACCCGGTGGTCTCACACCCGCGGTCACGTCACTCGACATCGAGAACCCGAAGGAGCGACGACGCGAGGAGCGTTCATCCATCGTGATTGATGAGATCGTCTCGACGGATGCGCGGCTCGAGATCGCGACAAGGAAGGCGAACAAGCTGCCGCGCGTCTTTGAAATTCATGACCTGATCTTGCGCGGGTTCGGATTGCCAGAGGGCGCGCGCTTTCAAGCCGGCGTTACCAACGCTATTCCGCGTGGCCGCATCGAGACCACTGGCGTCTTCGGCCCGTGGCTCACCGAGGAGCCAACTCTCACTCCGATTCGGGGCGAGTACTCGTTTCGCAACGCCAAGCTCGACGACATCAAAGGCATCGGCGGCGTCTTGTCGTCCGTCGGTCAGTATCGCGGCACGCTCGAACGCATTGAAGTCGAGGGCCAGACGGAAACGCCGGACTTCTCCATCGATGTCGCCGATCAGCCGGTCCCGCTGCGCACGCGCTTCAAGGCAATCGTGGATGGCACCAACGGCGACACCTGGCTCGACCGTGTCGACGCCACACTCGGGCAGTCGAACATCCAGGCATCAGGCGCGATCGTGCGCGAGCGCGACGTGAAAGGACGCCACGTCGCACTCGACATTCGAATCCGCGACGCACGCATCGAAGACGTGCTCCGGCTTGCGGTGAAGGCGGCCAAGACTCCCATGACCGGGCGCATGGAGCTGACGACGACGTTCCTGTTGCCGGCGGGCGAGCAGGATGTCATCGATCGATTGAATCTGAACGGACGATTCCGTCTGGCGCAGGCGCGCTTCAGCAACATCGACGTGCAACGGCGCATCGAGTCGCTCAGTCTTCGCGCACGCGGCAAGGAAGATGCCGAGCCGTCGGAGACGGGGCCGAGCGTGGTCTCGAACATGCGCGGCCGCTTCGTCATGCGCGGTGCGAAGATCGATTTCAAGGAATTGAACTTCACCATCCCAGGCGCGGAGGTGCAGCTCGCCGGTCTGTACGATCTGCATAGCGAGGTGCTGGACTTCAAGGGCGAGTTGCTCGTGGACGCGAGCCTTTCGGACATGACGAGTGGCTTCAAGTCGTTCCTCGCCCGTCTCGCACAGCCCTTCTTCCGGCGTCCCGGCGGCGGCTCACGCTTCCCAATCAAGATCTCGGGACCTCGCTCGAAACCGGAGTTCGGCCTGGATATGGGCCGCGTCTTCAAACGCGGCTAGGGCCGCGTCTTCAAACGCGGCTAAGTTCGCGTGATCGTCGCGACGTGTAAATCAGGCTGACAACAACCAGACACAGCGCGCCGAGTTGCAGCGTCAGGAAGAGCCACCGCAGATCGCCGCTCAGGATTCCAGGGTGAATCGCCGACAGGCGCGACCACTGAAGGGCAACGTCTGTGGTCGCTGCATACGCGCTCGGCATCTGCACCCACGTGCCGTGCAGATCCATGACGACAAAGAGCACGCCCATCGCAGCTGGGCCAACGACCGCGAGACGCCGACCGATCACCTCGAGTCCACGCACCACGAGCACGAACAGGAATGGCAGCGCGGTCATGAAGTACCAGGGATTGGTCATCGATCGTCCGAATACCGCGTGGCTCAGGATGCCGTGATAGGTCATTCCCAGCGCCGTGAAGACCACCACGGCCGCGCACACAGCCAATCGAGCCACATCGCCACCATCCTCGCGGACGACAGCCACCAGGCGGCTGAATGATCGTGCGTGGCGTCGCATCGCAACCACGGCACCCGCCAATGCAGCGATCAGCAAAAGGATCCAGAGCCAGCGATGCAGGAACTCGAGCGTGGCGGGCATCGCGAGAAAGCTCCATCCACCGACCCAGGGCCGTCCCGGAACAAAGAGGGTGTCAATGAACTCGGCCCACGGCAGCGCGACAAACGACGCCGCAAGCGCGGCGAAAGCCGCCCCGCGTGACGTCAGCTGGATGGAGTCCTGCGTGGTGAGGAACGTCCCATAGTGCCGGTAGCTCCACGTCCACAACGGCGCGACGAGCAGGACAAATACGACGCTCGCGGTGAGGGTGACGCGCCACAGCCGTCTCGCAGAGACTCGGTGAGCCCAGCCGATCAACGGCGGCCCCAGGATCAGAGCGGGGATCAGCGTCAGGCTGGTTTGTTTCGTCCAGACGCTCAATGCAATGCAGACACCCGCCAGCACGGCGCGTGAGAGGAGCGTGCGCTGATCGGCGAGCACGAGCAGACTGATTCCCACGACGCCGGTGGCTACCGCGATCGCATCGTTGGCGACTCGCGCCACGTTCTGAAAGAAAAGCGGGTACAGACACACAATCGCGAGAACAGCGACGCGCGGGGCGAACTCGGGCACGAGTCGCGTGAGCGCCGCAGCGAACACCACGAGCGCACCTGCGACGAGCAGCACGTTCATGGCGCGAATGGCATAAATGGCTGCCAACCGGTGGACCGAGCCGAACGCGCGCCACACCGGTAAGGCGACCACATACGCCAGCGGCGGCTGCTGTGCCTGATAGAGCCGGATCAAGGGAGTCGGTTCCCCTTCGCCATCGGGACTGGTCGTCGCCGAGGTCCAGTACTCCGGGTAGGACCGCGCGCCCCACTGCCGTACCTGATCGCCGCCCCATTGAGAATGCGGCACCGAGATCATCAGCGGGCGAAGCGCGGTGGGAACCCAGCTCTGGTCGAACACCGGAACAGTGCCGGCCTCATCGAGATGCGCGATGTAGGCGACATGCTGGTACTCGTCCCACCCTTCGAACGGAGGGAAAACGGAGAGGTAGAGCGGCGCGCGTGCCAGGAAGGCGAGGATCAATGAACCCGACGCCAGCCACCACGCGCGCGAGTGCGTGGCGAGGCGCACATCGCGCTCAGAGATCTCGTTCAGGTCCGCCCCTTACGGAAGGCTTCGCCCATGGTCTGCAGCCTGGCTTCGAGTCGTTCGGTGCAGTCGCAATGGGAACACGCCCAGTATTCAGTGCCGTTCTCGTGACGGCACTTGGAGCGCGCGTGGGCGTCCTTCACGCTGAGCAGGTCGAAGTAGGCTTCCCAGTACGGCCGCTCCTCTTCGAGCGGCGTCGAGCAGAAGCAGGTTTCGACCCATTTCACCGAGCCATCAGGCAGCTCGCGAGCCTGCGCCATGTTGTGGAGGTACTCGTCGCCTGCAATCGAACCCGCTCCTAACGTGCCGCGATCGATAGCTGTATCAAGTGCCTTCCGGCGTCCCGGCTTCACTCGCGCGGTGACCAGATAACGCATGGGACCGCTATGCCTCCCCACGTGTCGACTTCGAGCGTGTTGTGTCCTGCATAGCGGTCCCCCGGCGCGCGAAGCGCGCCGCAAGAAAACAGCGCATCAACCAGCCACGGCTCTGCCCCGGTGTCAGGGCGGAGACAAGGCTTAGTTGATGTTAAACTTTCGCGCATGCGCCCAGCCGTTTT
>DATCXH010000666.1:0-4599 GCA_036565925.1 Vicinamibacterales bacterium | reverse complement strand
TGGCTACTTCGCGAGCAACATCCGCGGCGAAGTCGTCGGCCGCGAACGTTTGATGGCGCTCGTTCGTAGTGAACGCCATTGCGTCGCTCCTCCTCCGCAGGCGAGTGGTAACGCGAACGCCGCGCCCAGGCCGGTGCCAACGGTTGCCATCGAGATCTCGTCAACAGGACCGACCGGTCGCGCCGATCTCGGCGAAAAAGTCGGTCGATACGACGACGAGTACGTAAAGACCCCCAAGGGGTGGCGATTCAAATCGCGCACCGTGATGACGGCGCAGGAGCTCGCCGCAGGATTGACCGCGCAGGACGTGCGCGCGATTCGGCGGCTGGCCGGCACCGATCTCGGGCAGTTCGACGACGTGTATGTCGCCGGCGCCGACGGGGTGAAACGGTTCAGAACGTCGGGCGTGGCAATGGGGTTGTCCCAGGAGGGCGTGACGGGGCGCGCGTTCCTCAAGAAGAACGGCGGGCACTACGACGACGTGTACGTGAAGACAGCAGAGGGCGGCTGGCGGTTCAAGTCGCGGGTGTACGTGGCTGATGCTCAGTAAGGGTTGGAGGATACGAATGTCGCGAGTTGCGCGAGTAGCGTTGATGTTCGGGCTCGTCGCGTTGGTGCCGGTCTTGGCCCACGCTCAGGCGTCGATTGCCGGCGTCGTTCGGGATGCATCGGGTGGCGTGTTGCCGGGTGTGACGGTGGAAGCAACGAGTCCGGTCCTGATCGAGAAGGTCCGTACCGTGGTCACCGACGGAAGCGGGCAGTACCGAATCATCGATCTTCGTCCGGGCACGTACGCGGTCACGTTCACGCTGAGCGGATTCTCCCCGATCCGCCGCGAAGGGATCGAATTGACGGGATCGTTCGTCGCGACGATCGATGCAGACCTGAAAGTCGGTTCGGTGCAGGAGACGATCACCGTCACCGGCGAATCGCCGATCGTTGACATTCAGCGCACGACACAACAGCGGGTCTTCGATCAGCAGGTGATCGAGGCGATTCCCGCCGGTCGCAGTCACATCAACATGGTCGTGCTGATCCCCGGGCTGGCGGCAACGCAGCCGGGACGCGGCGCGCTCGCCGATGTCGGTGGCACCAACAATCTGCAGAACACGCAGTTCTCGATTCACGGCGGCCGTACCAGCGACACCCGTCTTCAGCTCGACGGCGTGAGGCTTGGCAACGTCCTGTCGCCTGGAGAATTCTCGAACTTCGTTCCTGATACGAGCGCGACACAGGAAGTCGCGGTGGACTACGCCGCTGTCACCGCCGAGCAGCCTTTCGGCGGTGTGCGGATCGACATCATCCCGCGTGAAGGCGGCAACACCGTGCGAGGGACGGTGTTTGCGACCGGTGTGACCTCGGCATGGCAGACCAGCAACCTCACCGACGACCTGCGCAACCGCGGGCTTCCCGAGCCGAACGAGATGAAGAAGGCCTACGACATCAATCCCGGCGTCGGCGGTCCTCTTATCCGTGAGAAGTTGTGGTTCTACACATCGGCGCGGTGGCAGACCAACCAGAACTTCATTGCCGGTCTCTACTACAACAAGAACGAAGGTGATCCCACGAAGTGGCTGTACGAGGAAGACCGGAGCCGCCGCGGATTCTTCTCACTTGAACAGAATGGCATCAATACCCGACTCACCTGGCAGGCGGCGCAAAAGCACAAGCTGGCGATCTACTACGACAATCAGTCGCGCATTTGGGACGACACGCGCGCGGGTGTGTCACCGGAGTCGGCAGTGGCCTATCGATTCCCGGTTCTGAACCTTGCGCAAACCAGCTGGACGAGTCCGCTGACCAACAAACTGCTCGTGGAAGTTCGCTACGCGCATCGCGGTGAAGCGTTCGGCAATCAGTTCCCGGAAGAGGGTTCCGTCTATCGCGATATGGTGCCGGTCCTCGAGCAGTCCACCAACTTCTTCTACCGCGGCAAGGGTGGCGACGGCGGCGTCAGCGGAACGTTCGGCTATTCGAGTCAGAAGATCAACACGGCGGTCACGTCGATGTCATACGTGACCGGCTCGCACTCGTTCAAAGTCGGATTCAGCGATACGTGGGCCAGCACGGTGAGCACCACAGAGTCGAACTCGCGTTACATGATGTTCCGTTTCAACAACGGCATACCCAACCAGCTCACCATGTATGGCGTGCCGCTGCGGGGCGAGTCGCTGGTGAAAGGCGAGCTCGGGTTGTATGCGCAGGATCGCTGGACGATCCACCGTTGGACCGTCACGGGCGGCGTGCGCTACGACGGCTACAGGGGTGGCTATCCGGAACAGGTTCGCGGACCGGCCCCGCTTCAGCCGACGCGCAACTTCACGTTCCCCGCGGTCACCAGCATGAGCCTGCACGATGTGACGCCGCGTCTTGGCGTCGCATACGACCTCTTCGGCACCGGAAAGACGGCGTTGAAGGCGAGTCTCGGGAAGTATGTGCTGGGAGTCTCGACGATTGGCAATCCTGCGGGCGTGAGCACGACGACGACGAGGACCTGGAACGACTTCACGTTTCCAGCTGGCGATCCCCGCAATGGCAATTTCAATCCGGACTGCGATCTCCTGAACCTGCAGCAGAACGGCGAGTGCTCGACCGTGGCGAGCCTGGCCTTCGGCACGCTGACCTCGATTGCGGAGTTCAATGAAGACACTCGCTTCGGGTGGGGGAATCGTGCTTACAACTGGGAGTTCTCGACGAGCGTGCAGCACGAGCTCATCCCGCGTCTCGGTATCGACGTCGGATACTTCCGTCGCTGGTTCGGCAACTTCCAGGTGACCCAGCTGCGCGGCTTGACCGCCGCTGATTTCGATCGCTACAGCGTCACCGCGCCGAGCGACAGCCGACTGCCTGGTGGTGGCGGCTATCGCATCGAGGATCTCTACAACATCAACCCGTCGAAGGTTGGTGCGGGTACGACATACACAACGCTGGCGCGCGACTTCGGTGACCAGAGCGAATACTGGAACGGTGTGGACTTCAGCGCGAACGCTCGACTTCAAAATGGCGTGACGCTGCAGGGCGGCGTCAGTACCGGTCGCACCACGACGGACAACTGCGACGTCATCGCCAACGATCAGGGCGCGGTGTTCGGCGCGGCGGCGCCCGGTGCGGGACCGAGCCTGCGCGGCTGTCACGTCCAGGCAGCGTTCCTCACCCAGGTCAAATTGCTCGGGACGTATCTGGTTCCACGTGTCGACGTGAACGTGGCGGCGACGGTGCAGAGCACCCCGGGGCCGGTGCTGAGCGCAACGCGGCAGTTCCTCAACTCGGAAATTCAGCCGTCGCTCGGCCGACCGCTGTCCTCGGGGGCGCCGAACGCGTCGATCAACATGCTCCTGCCGGGCGACATGTACGGCGACCGCGTGAATCAGTTCGATTTGCGGATCGGCAAGACAATCAGGTTCGCCGGCCGTCGGGCGGCGGTCAATCTCGACATCTATAACCTGCTCAACGCGAACCCGGTGATGCAGGAGAACCCGTCATACGCCGTGTGGCGCACGCCGCAGCGCATCATGGACGCCCGGCTGTTCAAGATCAGCGGGCAGTTGGATTTCTAAGGCAATGGTGATTGGCGGATCTTTGATTGGTGATTGCTTGTTGAATAACGATTAGTGATCGTTGATTGAAGGCACGCGCTCTGGCACCACGGATCAGCTCGTTGCGTCAATCAACAATCACCAATCACCAATCACCAACGATTCAGCAATCAGAGATCGCCAATCAACAATGGTGAGCCTCATGAAAATCGCATCCGCATTCGTGCTGGCCGTGACGTGGTCTCTCACCGCGCACGCGCAGACGACGCAGCCCCTGACCGCTCTCGACTACTTCGAGATTCAGCAGCTCGCCTCAAAGTACGCGCGCGCCATCGACACGTGCTCGAACAACGGCTACGACTACGCCGATCTCTTCACCGCGGACGGCTACTTTCAACCCGAGCAGAGCGGGAAGCTCGGCGCGAAGTTTCAGGGTCGCGAGCGGCTCGCCGAAGCCTCAGGCGGCGGATCGCGCGGCTGCAAGAACGTCGGATGGATCAAGCAGGGTGTGAAGCACATGTACGTGAATCACATCATCACCGCGTCACCTGAAGGTGCCACCGGCACGGTGGACATGCTGATGATCGGTCTCAACGGCGATCCCTACAAGATTCGCCACGAGGGCTACTACGAGGACACTTACGTGCGGACGCCGCAAGGGTGGCGATTCAAGTCGCGCATCCATCACGTGCCGATGACGACGCCCCCGGCGGAGGCTGGACAGAAGGACCGTTAAGGTCCTTGGTGCTTAGTACTTGGTCCTGGGTCCGTCCTGGGTCCGTCCTGGGTCCGTCCTGTGGTCCAGGGACGGACCAAGCACCAAGGACCACGGACCAAGGACTAATCGTTGGGCTCCGGCACTTTGATGCCGTAGTCCTCACGCACGTGCTCGCGAATCTCTTTCTGTTCGTGACGAGTCTTCTCGCGGCGCGCGTCGCTGTTGGTGAGGTGCCGACGCGCGGCCTGCAGCGTCGCGTGCGACCGCTCCTCGGAGTTCACGGCGAATGACGACAGCAGACGCTCGAGGTCCTGCCCGTGGCACGAGGGGCACGCGGCCACATCG
>DATCXH010000776.1:0-3901 GCA_036565925.1 Vicinamibacterales bacterium | reverse complement strand
TCCTGCAGCAGCCACCGCTGGCGCACCAAGCGACAGTTCGATTCCCGGCCGACGATTGAGCGATAGCGACTGCGTCAGTCCGCTCTGTGCAATCGCCGCAGCCGATACAACCGCTTCGCCCGCACTTGCGGCGCGGCTTCTGCTCTGCGCTGCTGCCGCCGCGTCCGCCGCGGCTGCGCGGCTCAGGTGCTGCGTGTAGCTCGAGAGATCAACCGGCGTGGTCGTTGCGGCGTTCGGCGCGGGCCGTGTCGCGGCCCTGCGATCGAAGCCGGTCGCAATCACCGTGATCTTCACTTTGCCGGACAGCGTCGGATCGACCACAGCGCCGAAGATGATGTTGGCGTCTTCGTGTGCGGCTTCCTGAATGACGCACGACGCTTCGTTCACCTCGACGAGCGAGAGATCGGGACCGCCGGTCACGTTGATGATCACGCCGCGCGCGCCGTGCACCGAGCTGTCCTCGAGCAGCGGGCTCGAGATGGCTCTTTGTGCGGCCTGCATCGCGCGCCCGTCGCCTTCGGCGGTGCCCGTGCCCATCATCGCCACGCCCATGCCCGACATGATCGTCTTCACGTCGGCGAAGTCGAGGTTGATGATTCCGGGCACGAGGATGAGATCCGAGATGCCCTGAATCGCCTGACGGAGCACATCGTCGGCGAGCGTGAACGCCTCGGTGAGCGGCGTCTTGCGATCGATGATCGACAGCAGGCGCTCGTTGGGGATCGTGATCACCGTGTCCACGCACTCGCGCAATGCCTCGAGACCCGCCTCGGCCTGAATCGCACGCTTGCGACCTTCGAACTTGAACGGCTTGGTGACGACGGCAATCGTCAGCGCGCCGAGCTCACTCGCCAGGCTCGCGATCACCGGCGCCGCCCCGGTGCCGGTCCCACCGCCGAGGCCGGTGGTCACGAAGATCATGTCGGAACCCGACAATGCCTGAATCAGCGTGTCAGTGTCTTCAAGAGCGGCCTGCCGTCCGATGTTGGGATCCGCACCGGCACCCAGTCCCTTGGTCAGCTTGCCGCCGATCTGGATTTTCACGCCGGCTTTGTTGTGATCGAGTGCCTGGACGTCGGTGTTGGCAACGATGAACTCGACGCCACCGAGACCGACTTCCACCATGCGATCGACGGCATTGCTGCCGCCACCGCCGACGCCGACCACTTTGATGCGCGCTGCGTTGCGCGCCTCCGGAGCGAGCGTCAATCGCAGTGCATCAGTGTTGAGCCCGTTGCGCCCCTGGCCTTCTTTCATGTGCTCCTCCGTCCTTCGTCCTATCCGTAGGGGCCGCCGCATAGGCGGCCCAACCTCTTAAAAGAACTCCTTGAAGATCCCTCGCAGCCGTCCGGCGACGCGGCTGAACGCGCCGGCACCGGTTCGGGGCGGATCGGGCGCACGATTGCGGTGCGCGTACAGTCCGATGCCCACTGGCGTGGCAAACACCGGACTGCTGATGTGATCGGCCAGGCCGCCCACGCCGACGGGCGTGCCGCGTCGAATCGGCAGATCGAAGATCTGCTCGGCGATCTCGGGCATCCCTTCGAGAATCGCGCCGCCGCCGGTGAGCACGATTCCGGAGTTCAACGACTTCTCATAACCCGCACGACGAATCTCGTCCCACACCAGATGAAAGATCTCTTCAGCGCGCGGCTGAAGGATCTCCGAGAGAATCCGCCGCGCCATCAAGCGCGGCTTGCGGCCGCCAACACTCGCGACTTCGATGGTCTCGTCTTCGTCCACCATCGACGACAACGCACACCCGCTTTTTCGTTTCAACTTCTCCGCGTCCGGAATCGGCGTACGCAGGCCAACCGCAATGTCACTGGTGAAGTGATCGCCACCGACCGCGACGACGCCGGTATGCCACAGATTGCCGCGCTCATAAATCGCGAGATCGGCCGTACCGCCGCCGATATCGACCAGCGCGACACCCAACTCCTTTTCATCCGGCGTGAGCACGGCTTCAGCCGCGGCGAGCTGCTCGATCACCGTGTCCACAACGTTCACGCCGGCACGGTTGACGCACGCGACGATGTTCTGGGTGGACGACACCGCTCCGGTCACCACGTGCACATTGACCTCGAGCCGTGCCCCAGTCATGCCGATCGGCGCGCCGATCCCGTCCTGATCGTCAACAACGAAATCCTGAGGCAGCACGTGCAGAATCTCGCGACCGGTCGGCAGCGCCACTGCCTTCGCCGCGTCGATCGCCCGGCGCACATCGTCGCGGGTGATCTCGCGGTTCTTTCCGGCCACCGCAATCACACCGCGGCTGTTGAATCCCTTTACGTGCGGACCCGAGAGCGCGAGATACACCGAATCGATTTCGATACCGGCCATCAACTCGGCTTCCTCGATCGCCTTCTTGATCGAGTCCACCGCCGCCTCGAGATTGACGACGACGCCGCGCTTGATGCCGCGCGATTCGGCGACACCAATACCCACCACGTGCAGGCTGTTGTCGTCCATGCCTTCACAGACGACGCAGACGACGGTGGACGTACCGACGTCGAGTCCGACGGTGTATCGCTCTCTACGAGCCACGCTGTCTCCTTCCGCGGGAGGGGCGGACGTACACGCGTTCGTCGAACCGCAGGTCGACGTAGTCGATCTCAGGAATTCGCTCGCGCAACGCGGGGGTCAGATCGATGTAGGACTGGACGCGTTCGGCGAACTTCTCGGTGCCGACATGGACGAAGGCGGTATCTTCCTTGAGCACGATGATCGCGTCGTGCACGTCGGTGACATCAATCTGCGACAACCGGGAGGCGAGATCAGGACGCCGCTGCATGTCGAGAATCAGCCGCGCCGCAAGCGCCGCTCGCGCATCGTCCACGAGCGTTCCGCCGGGGCGGCGTGAGGCCAGGCCGTCCACGATTGGCAGATCGAACTCGGCGTAGTTGGGACCAAACTCGTCGATGATCGCGCCCTGATGATCGATGAGATAGAGCACGTCGCGAATCCGCCCGATCGCCATAGGCTGCCGCTCCGACACCCGCACCGAGAGCGTGCCGGGCAACTCGCGACGCAGTGCCGCATCGGCCACCCATGGTGAGCTCATCAACTTCTGACGCCAGCGTTCGAGATCGGCGGTCACCATGCTTTCGCCGCGCAACCCCTCGAGGAGTGCCAGCACTTCGCCGCGCGAGAGCCGTTCGTTCCCACGCACGGTGATTCGCGTGACCGTCAACGCTTCGGCGGACAGCACGAGGTCCACTGCGCGATACATGCCGAAGCCGACCAGCAGGAACACGATCAGCAAACGGCCAAGCGTCCACCACGACGGACGCCGCCACGCGCGGCGACCTTTCGGCGTCACGTGCGCGCGTCTGAAGCGCTTGTCCGCAGGAGCCGCAACAGGCATCAGTGCTGTGTGCCTTTTCCGCCTGCGTCCGCCGGGCTACGACGGACAGGCTCAGCGAGGGCCTGCATCAACGCCTTCGGCAGCGTGCCGATCGAACCAGCACCGAGAGTGATGACCGCGTCTCCCGGGCGCACGATCGTCAACAGCGTGGGCACAACGTCTTCGAGCGCCTTCACCACGTGAACCGGACGGCCCGACCCGATTCGAATCGACTCGGCCAGGCCTTCGACGGTGACACCTGGGATCGGTTCTTCCCCGGCCGCATAGATGTCAGTCAGCACGATTTCGTCGGCACCGGCGAGAGCGGGCCCGAACGCCTCGAGCAAATGTGACGTCCGCGAATAACGATGAGGCTGAAACGCCACGACGATTCGACGGTCGAGGCTGGCTCGCGCCGCAGCCATCACTGCGGCGATCTCGGTCGGGTGATGTCCGTAGTCGTCGATGACCAGCACGCCGCCCGCTTCGCCATGCGGCTCGAATCGGCGCTCGGCACCGTGGAAACCTGCCAGCGCAGCGGCGACACGCGAAAAG
>DATCXH010001073.1:0-2545 GCA_036565925.1 Vicinamibacterales bacterium | reverse complement strand
GTGCTTGACCAGCTTGAAGTGGCGGGGGAAGAAGAGGAACTGACGCCGGCCTCATCCACCAGTGTCGGCCGAGTCGTACTCATCGCCGCGGTCATCCTCCTCCTCATCGCGCTGGCGGTGTGGCTGTCACTCCAATGACTTGACGATTGACGAAGGACGATGACGGATTGGAAGAACCAATCGCCGAGCAATTGTCCATCGTCCGATCGTTAATCCGCACCGTTCTCCAAGATTGTGCCGAGCTGCGCGGTGAACGCAGAGCGCGCCAGCACCTGATCGATTCCCGCCTGACGTGCCGCCGCAATCGCATCTGAATCCACGTGCGCCACATAGCCCAGTGTCTTCACGGTCCGCAACTGCGGATCGGTCTTCATCGCGGCAATCACCGTCATCGGATCGAGTCGCGAGCTGTTCAGATCGAAGATGACGAGCGACGGCTGCTTATCGCGGATGGTCGATAGCACCCGGTCACCAAAGCGCTCGAAGTAGACATTTACGCCGAGTTGCTTGGCGGCGGTCGAGATCTTGATCGAAAAAAGAAGATCCTCAATTGCGCAGACGATCATCGCTATAGTCTACAGATGCTTCTCGAGGTACGGGCGGTCGCGCCCTTCTATAAGAACGGATTCGTGGTCGGCTGCGAGCGGACTCGCGACGCGGTGATCATCGATCCCGGCGACGAGGTCGATGAGCTGATGGGTGCGGTACGCGATCTCGACGTCAGCGTGCAGGCGATCCTCTTGACCCATGCCCATATCGATCACGTGACCGGTGTCGGCGCGGCGAAAGACGCGTACGAGGTGCCGGTGTACCTGCACCGTGATGACCTGTTCCTCTACGAAGGCACCGTGCAACAGGGCGCGATGTTCGGGTTCAAGGTCAGTCAGCCGCCGCCCATCGACACCTTCTACGACATGACGCCGATCCACTTCGGCGATTACGAGGTGCGCGTGCACCATACGCCGGGCCATTGTCCTGGCGGCGTTTGTCTGCAGATCGGGCGCAAAGACACGGCCGGTGAGCACCTGTTCGTCGGCGATACGCTGTTTGCCGGTTCGATCGGTCGAACCGATCTGCCCGGCGGCGATTATGACGTGTTGCTGGAGTCGATTACGGGCGTGCTGTTTCCGCTCGGCGACGACAAGATCGTCCACCCGGGTCACGGGCCTGATACGACGATTCGACGAGAGCGCGAGACAAACGACTTCGTGCTGGAGTACTTGGCCACGAAGCGCGCCAGGTAGCCGGTTCGTAGCTACTCGTCGTGCAGCGCGACGAACTCGACGCGTCCTACTTGCAAGCGATCACCAGACACCAGACGGGCCGTCTCGATGCGTTCGCCGTTCACGTAGGTGCCGTTCGTGCTCTCGAGATCTTTGATCTCCAGCTCACCTCCGGCGAGCGCGCTCACGCGGCAGTGCACACGCGACACCAGCGCCGCATCGATGATGAAGTCAGCACCCGTAGCGCGGCCGATGGTGCGTTCATTCCCTGGCAGGATACGAAAGGTCTTCTCCGGCAGACCTTCTGTCACGGTCCTCAAAATCCACATGTCTAGCGGTTCGAAGAGGCAGAGGTGTTGGGGTTAGAGCTGGCCTTCGAGAGGACTGATCCGGCCTCGACAACGGAGCGGCCGTCGTGATGTGCGAGCGACATGCGTTAATAGCTTACCAGCAGGCGCGCGGCGCGTTCGATGTCGGCTTCGGACGGAAGGAAGTATTTCTCGAGTGGCGGTGAGTACGGCACCGGTGTGTCGAGTGCCCCAACGATGCGTACTGGCGCATCGAGTGATTCGAAGGCCTCTTCCTGAATGATCGCGGCGAGGCTTTCACCGATGCCGCCGGTTCGGGTGTCTTCATGCACGATCAGCACACGATTACAGTGACGCGCGACCTGCAGCATCGTGTCTTTGTCGAGCGGCACCAGCGTCCGCAGGTCGAGCACGCTGGCGTGAATGCCGTCTTCGGCGAGCGCAGCGGCGACACGCATGGCGACGTGGACGTAGGCGCCGTAGGAAATGATCGCGAGATCGCCTCCGCGTCGGCGCAACGCCGCCTGGCCGAGCGGAAGCGGAGCGGGCGCAGCTGTGGGCAGACGCTGTTTGATGCGCGGATCACGATAGAGCGCGATGTGCTCGTAATAGAGCACCGGATCCGGGTCGGCGATAGCGGTTGCCATGAGGGCGCGAGCGTCCTGGGGCGTGGAAGGCGTGACGATCTTCAGACCCGGTGTGCGGTAGAACCACGCTTCAGTGTTTTGTGAGTGATACGGTCCTGCATGGCGCAGCCCTCCCCACGGCATGCGCACCACCATGGGCACCGAGCCGCCCCATCGATAACGAATCTTCGCGGCGTTGTTGACCAGCTGATTGAAGCCGCTGGCGACGAAGTCGTTGAACTGCATTTCCCCGATCGGCCGCTGCCCGGCGAGTGCGGCACCGACGCACACGCCCAGCACGCCGCTCTCGGCAATCGGTGAATTGATGAGGCGATCGCCAAATTCTTCGAGGAGCGGACGGAGCAGCAGGAATGCGTTGCCGTATCGG
>DATCXH010000996.1:0-2014 GCA_036565925.1 Vicinamibacterales bacterium | reverse complement strand
TCTGAGCTCGATGTGCGAGCGATTGATCGCCGCCGCGTGGGCGGCTGTGACAACGGTGGAACGTAGTCAAGCGGCGTAAGGAGAGACGTCCATGCGATCGCCACTCGTGCACTTACTCACGGCGCGACGGTTCGCACCCCTCTTCGTCACCCAGTTTCTCGGCGCGCTCAACGACAACCTGTTGAAGAGCGCGCTCGGGATTCTCGTCACGTTCAGACTGGCAGAGCAGTCGGGCATGAACGCCGGGACGCTGGCGATGATCGCCAGCGCGCTGTTCATCGCTCCGTTCTTTCTGTTCTCCGGTGCATCGGGCACGCTCTCCGATCGCTTTGACAAAGCGCTGATTGCCCGCTGGGTGAAAGTCGCCGAGATTGGAATCATGGCGCTCGGCGCGTGGGGACTCTGGCGCGGCAGCGTGCCGGTGCTCCTCACGACACTGTTCTGCCTCGGCACGCACTCAACGGTGTTCGGACCGATCAAGTACGCCTTGCTGCCGCAGCACCTGGATGAGCATGAACTCGTCGCGGGCAACGCGCTGATCGAAGCCGGCACGTTCCTCGCGATTCTCGCCGGCACCATCATCGGCGGCAGCATCGCGCTGCTCGGCGACGGGCCGTTGATTGTCGGTGGCATCGGCGTTGTCGGCGCGATCGTCGGCTGGTTGTCGGCACGGCAGATCCCTACTGCACCGTCGTCGTTCGCGGGCGAGGCGCCGCGAATCCGACTCCTTCGCGACACGATCGACGTCGTCACGCACGTGACGAATCGGCCCCAGCTCCTGCTGCCGATTCTCGCGACCTCCTGGTTCTGGCTCTTCGCGTTCATCGTCGTCTCGGGGTTGCCGGTGTTTGCGAAGGACGTGCTCTTTGCCAACGAGCAGGTCGTGACGATGATGCTCGCGCTTTTTGCCGTCGGTGTCGGTGCGGGGTCCATCCTTGCGGAAAAGCTGCTGCACGGAGAGGTGAGTGGCCGATTCGTTCCATGGTCGGCCGCTGCGATGGCGATCTTCGCGATCGATCTGCATTGGGCCAGCGCGAGCGTGTTGGCGACGGCGAATCTCGCGGACGCCCGGACATTTCTGGCCAGACCCGGCACCTGGCGCATCATGGTCGATCTGATCGGCATCGCCATGGCCGGCGGTCTGTTCACGGTGCCGCTCTACGCGATCCTCCAGCACGAGAGCGAACCGAGTCACCGCTCTCGCGTCATCGCGGCCAACAACATCATCAACGCGTTGTTCATGACAGCGGCAACCGGCGCGGCGGCCTTACTGTCTCAGCGTCTGACGATGGGTGAGCTGTTTGCGCTCGTCGGCTTCACGACGTTCCCGGTCGCTGCGTACTCTGCGTGGGTCGTGCGTCGATCGCTCTTCAAGAGCGTGATGCGGGTGATTCTGCGACTGCTGTATCGCGTCGAGGTGGAAGGGATCGAGCACGCGCGAGCGGCGATGCCGCACGCGGTCATCGCCGCCAATCACTCATCGTTCCTTGACGGTCTGCTGCTCGGCGCGTTTCTGCCTGGCGATCCGATCTTCGCGGTGGATACCTTCATCGCGAAACAGTGGTACGCGAAACCGTTCCTCGCCGTCGTCAATGCGTTTCCCGTCGATCCGACCAATCCGCTGTCGATTCGCGCGATGATTCGCGCGGTCGAAGGTGGCTCGGCCTGCATCATCTTCCCCGAAGGACGCATCACGACGACCGGCGGGTTGATGAAGGTCTACGAGGGGCCCGCAGTCATTGCTGAGCGTACGAAGGCCGCGCTGGTGATGGTGCGCATCGAGGGCGCTGAATTCACGCCGTTCTCGCGCCTGGCAGGAAAGGTCCGTCAGCGGTGGTTCCCGCGTCTTCGCATCCGCATTCTTCCACCGCGCCGACTGACGTCGCCCGAAGGCGTCACCGGCCGCGCGCGCCGCGCCGCGTTGCGACGTGCGCTGCGTGACGAAATGGTGCAGACGATGTTCGCGACGGCGCCAATCGAGACGACGCTGTTCGATGCGCTGCTCGAGGCGCGG
>DATCXH010000414.1:0-8356 GCA_036565925.1 Vicinamibacterales bacterium | reverse complement strand
AATGGACGCAGCGGTGTCGAACGTCAGGAACTTCCGGGGTCACTGTGGTGGGTCGAGATGCTGGCGCACGACGTGATCGGCGCCACCCACTTCTACTCGAGGCTCTTTGGATGGAAAGCCAGCGAACGTACGTTGGGCCACCTGACGCACGGCTACACGATGTACTCGGTCGGCAACGAGTCGGTCGGCGGCGCGATCAGAATCCAGCAGAACTGGGGCAAAGTTCCAGAGCGCTGGCAAGTGATCTTCGCCGTCACCGATCTCGATCGCCTCATCGATCAGACGCATGGCCTCGGTGGTTCAGACGAACTCGCACCGATCGAGATTCCCAACGTCGGGAGATCTGCAGGCCTGCGCGACGATCGCGGTGGCTTGTTCTTCGCGATGCAGCCGGTGACAGCTACGGGTTGAAGTAGTACACCGTCCCATCGTCACTTCCAGCGACGATGGCGTTGCCATCACTATTGATGACGATAGGCCAATTCATGCTGTGCGTGTCCGACTCCCAGCGCTTCTCTCCATCACTGGCGTTGTACAGATGGAATTTGGCAGGTTTCGACGTAAAGAACCCGTCGGCGATCGCCACAAATAATCCGGCCGCATCGACGCTCGTCGAGTTGGGGGTGTTGTCGATCTCGACAGGCAGCCAGCGAAGCGTCAGGTCCGCTTTCAACGCGAACAGCTTTCCAGTGAGCGCCTTGCCCTTGAGGCGATTGACGACCACTGTGATGACTGCGGCATCGGTGGAGGTGGCCACCCATCGCACGTTCTCTTGCAGCTTGTCAGGCTTGTCCGGCGGAACCGTCCCTTCTGGCTCGTTCGCGGCCGTGTCGAATTGAAGAGGGATGTACGAAGCCCGAGCAGCCATCAACCCGTCCAGATCGAAGAGGAACAGGAGATTTCCGCCGCCGACGACAAACTTGCCCACGCTGGACGCGATCGCGACCGACAGGAATGGGTACTCCTTGGGAGCGGTCCAGGTGACTTGGTCCTCGATCTCGCCGTCTTTGATCTTCGCGACATGTACGTGTCCGGTGTGATCGCACGCGGCCACCCAGTTTCCACTGGTGTCAACGGCGATACCCGACACGTACGTCCTGGCGATCTCCGCAACCTCGAGTTTCACGGGAACCGGCTTAAACGCCTTCCCTTCCCGAATAAAGATGTACACATCGTCGGCGACCGCGGCCAGCACCCGCCCATCGGCCGAGAGTGACACCCAGGTGACTCGCGTCTTGATTTCCTTGAAATCCAGCAGCACCTTGGCGGCGCCAGTACTGATGCTCTCATCGACATCGTAGGCACGCAGCAAGCCTTGTCCCGTGTCGTCGGTCCGGTCGAGCCAACCGCTCGCAGCAACGATCTTCCCATCCGCGGAAATGGCCACGCCGTATACCCCATCCCACCCATCGAATTCGTCATGCCATTTCGGCTCGACTCGATCCGTTGTCGACTCATTCGGCACATCGTCGAAGAGGTACACGCCAAAGCGGCTTCGGATGTTGGGCAGAAACGTGGCAGTCTTCTGGTCGTAGTCGTGGATGAACGTCCCGGCGACAACGCGCTTGCCGTCCTTTGACGTCGCGACTGAATTGACCCAGAACACCCTCGTTAACCGCGTGCCCCATAGCGGCGTCCTCTGCTTGACTCCTGATGCCGCCGTGGTGGTCTCGGCGACAGTCGCAGTGGTATCGGTGGGCGACATTGAAGGCTCCTTCGTTTTGAAAAGCTGACTCTACTTCAGGCTGCGGAGTTTCTGCACCAATCGATTGAACGCGCGGGCGACGGCAACCCGTGCGGCAGCTGGTGAACGCAATCCGCAGATGCGCGCGATCTCGTTCACGTGATGCTCTCGTTCGATACTCGCGACGATGAGCCGCTGGTCCTTCGGGCGGAGGGTGCGCAAGGCCTCCTCGTAGCGGGCGCGCAATTCGTGCCGGAAGATGATGTCGATCGGACCGGTCCGATCGCACGGAAGGTCGTCGGCGATGTCCACGAGCATCGGTCGGCGAGCGATCCGGCGTGCCTCGTCGCGGACCAGATTGAGTACCGTCCGTCGCAAGTACGCCTGGACCGACTGCGCATGCCTCGGCCGGAACAGTGACCTGCGTTTCAGCATCCGCAACGCCGCTTCCTGGACCAGGTCCTTCGTGTCGAAATCTCCGCGAGAAGTCCGGGGAATCTTGCGATGGGCCCATCGTTGGACCGACGGCAAGCAGCGCTGGACGAGGGTGTCTACAGACGATGTATCCATCGTCGCGTCCATAGCGGACGCTTCCACAACGTCAATACCTTGACGCATATGAGCCTCGGGGTCAGAGGGAAAGGGAGCCTTATTGCTATAGGCGTAAAAAACCGGCGGGAAGGGTAAATTGGGGTCTATGACGCCGCACATCACGAGACTCCTGCAGGACTGGAGCTCGGGGAACGAGGACGCCCTGAACGTGCTCATGCCGCTCGTGCACCGCGAGCTACGGCTGCTCGCGCGCCAGCACATGCGCGGGGAACGCAACCAGCACACCCTTCAGGCCACGGCGCTCGTCAGCGAAGCGTATCTACGATTGCTCGAGCTGAAACAAATCCAGTGGGAAGATCGGGAGCATTTCTTCGCGGTCGCCGCCCGGTTGATGCGCCGCATATTGGTCGATGCGGCGCGCGCGCGCAACGCCCAGAAGCGCGGCGTCGGCGAAGAGTCAGTGCCCCTGGACGAGGCGCAGTCCGCCCGCAGCGATCCGGAGAACGAGCTGTTGTTCGTAGACGAAGCGCTTCAGAGTCTGCAAGCCCTGGACAAGCGGAAGGCGCAAGTAGTCGAGCTGCGCGTGTTCATGGGACTTAGCGTCGAAGAAGCCGCGGCCGTGCTGGGCGTGTCGGCAGAAACCGTGAAGCGTGATTGGCGCCTGGCGAAAGCGTGGCTGAAGCGAGAACTCGAGCCGGCGAATCTTCCTGCGAACGATTCACCCCAGGTTTGATCGCGATCCGCCGCGGCTGCGGTAGTCCCATTCCCTCGACGATATTCTTGAAACGGTTGTCATCCATCACACCGTCGAGGAACGACTCGACGACGATGTACTGAAGAAGGGGATCGCGCGCTTCGTATCCCGCCTGCAGATACTTGATCGCACGCTCGCGATCGCCGAGACCCAGATACGCGATTGCCCGCATCGATGGCGACACGACATTGCCGTCCTTTTCGAGCGATTGCAGTTGGCGTAGCGCTTCTTCGCGACGGCCTGCTCGCCCCAGCGCGTGCACGTAATACGAGCGCGTGGACGGTGTGTTGGAGCCGAGCTGAATCGCTCGCTCGAGGGCCCTGACGGCGCCTTCGAAGTCTCCTCGACCGCCGTTCACCATGCCGAGCCAATGCCAGAGCACTGCGGCCTGGCTGTCGATCTTCAGCCCGTCATTGAGAGCGGACAATGACCGCTCATAGAGACGCAGGTTGTAAAAGACCGCCGCGGCCTCGACGGCGCCGGGGAGACCAACCGGATCGAGCTCACGAGCCCGCACGATCTCGGCAACCGCCTCGTCGGCTTTGCCGGCGAGCGTCAGCGTGATCGCGAGGCCCTGGCGCGCCGGTCCGAAGCTCGGGCTGAGCTCGATGGCTTGTCGATAATGTTGCTCAGCATCCGCCCACCGCCACTTGTCGCGCAGGATATTGGCAAGTGCCGCGTGCGCTTCTGGCACTTCATTGTCAATGGCGATGGCTTTGGCGGCCGCCTGTTCGCCCCGCTGCAGGGCGTCGGACGGCGTGAGCCCTCCGTTCTGCGCGAGGCGCAGATACGCGTTGGCCAGTTCGGCATTGGCGAGGACGTAACCGGGATCGATACCAAGCGCCTGTTCGAAGTAACTCTTGGCCATGCGAGCGCTGTCCAACGTGTAGAGCGACAGCTCATATCGCCCACGCAGCAGCAGTGAGTACGCCTCACTGCTCGGATGTATGGATTTATCGAGGCGCCGCTCATCCGCCGGGCTCAGCTCAGAGCGGACGTGTCGCGCGATCTCACGAGCAATCTGTCCCTCGACGTCCATCACGTGTGCGTCACTCGGGCTGTAGGACGCGCGCCATATCGCCGTGCCGTCCCGGCCGCTGACCAGTTCGGCGGTGACAGTGAGCTGCCCATTCGTGTTCACGATTCGGCCAGTGACAAGTGCTTCTACACCGAGAGCACGTGCCACCATCGGGACGTCGAGTGAGTCCCCGCTGAAACGCGAACTTGAACTCCGGGCGATGACCTTGAGATCCGGCAATTGCACCAGCGCGTTGATGACGCCGTCGCTCATACCTTCGGCCAGCCGCTGGCCGTCAGGGGTTGCATCGCCAGTCGTGAATGGAATTACCGCGACGGAGCCAGCGAGTGGCGGCGTCGGCCAGAGCGAGTAGGTCACAGCCGCAATCACCACTGCGGCGCTCGCCAATGCTGCCACCACCCAACGATTCATCGACGACCGCGCGTGCAGAATCGACCGGAGCCGGCGGCTCACCTCATCGAGCGATGCCGGGCGCCGGTCTGGATCCTTGACGAGACACTGGTCGACGAGCGCCTGCATCCCGTCAGGAGCATCACGGGTCAATGCGTCGAGTCGCGATGGCGACGTATGCATCAAAGTGTCGAACCATCGCTCCCTGGGGAACGGCAGTTTTCCGGTAACCGCCTCGAACAGCATGCAGCCGAAGGAAAACACGTCCGAACGCACGTCGATGCGCTCGCCGGCCGCTTGCTCCGGTGACATGTAGCCGATCGTTCCCTCGATGCGGCGACCTGCGGCCTCCGATCCGGCAAGCCTGGCGAGGCCGAAGTCGAGCACCTTCACCAACCCGTCGCGGGTCACCATGATGTTCTCGGGCTTGAGATCGCAGTGCGCAAGTCCGTTGGCGTGCGCGCGCGCGACACCGCTGGCCGCCTGCTCGAGATACTCGAGACGCTGGCGCATCGAGCATCCCGGATCTTTGAAGGTGTCGCGCAGCGTTCGACCGTCCACGAACTCCATCGCGATGAACCACGAGCGCTCGGTCTCGCCGACGTCGTACACGGTGGCGATATTGGGATGATTGAGGGATGCGGCCGAGCGCGACTCATGCGCGAAGCGCTTCCGCAATTCCTCTGTGACGCGCGTGCCGTCGAACACCTTCAATGCGACATGGCGATCGAGCCGCGTATCGTACGCTTTGTACACGTCTGAGCTGCCGCCCGATCCGAGCAACTCGACGATGCGGTACTCGCCGAGTTGGGACTCCGGCGCGAGCGGCTCTCGATCGATCGCGATGTCGGAGTCCGTGTCGAATCCGTGCAGCGCCAGTCGGCCAATCAGACTGACGGTGGTTGGTTCCTGCGAGAGCAGCAGGTCAACGGCCGCGCGCAACTCGGGATCGTGGCGGCAGGTGTCGGTGAGAAACGCGGTACGATCGGGCGCGTCGAGGGCGGCGAGGTAGACGTCCTCGATCTGCCTCCAGCGCTGGTCGTCCATGGAGTGGTCGGCCCGACCTGGGCCAGTGAGAAGTATAGCCGACGGCCCATCTCGTCCCCGACGGGCGAGGACGAGATGGACGTCCCTGTTACTGCGCGCCTCGACCCGCCCCGGGCGCACCAGCCGCGGGCGCCGGCGGATTGATCACGGCGCCATCCCAATGCTCGACCAGCTTGCCGTTGCGCACGCGGAACGTGTCGAACGTAAACACCTCGTAAAACGTTCCCGCCGCAGCGGTGGGATCCTGTCGATTGTTCCGGTGGATGACCGTCACGAGATCGCACTCGGCCATCACGATCTCGAGGGGATTGCCGGCCGGAGGCTGAGGACCCGCGGTGGCTGGCGCCTGGCCGCGACCCGCGCCGCCTCCACCAGGACCTCCCTGCCGCGGACCACCGAATCGCGATTTGAAGTACTCGTAGTCGCTGAGCCCGGCTTCTTTGCCGCCCTTGAGGAACGCCGGGTTGTGCTGCTTATACGTCGGATCGGCCAGAGCCAGGCGATCTGCGTTCGGCGCGAAGAACGCCATCGCCACTTTCTTGTTGGCCTCGAGCTGCGCCGGAGTCGCCGTGCAGCCGGCTGCCGGTGCGACGACTGTTTGCGCGAATACCTGTGCCGCCGACAGAACGAGCCCCGCCGCCACGATCGCCACCACTTTGAACGGTCGCATCGAGACCTCCTTGAAGAGGAGCATTGTAGCGCTGCGGCCTTTGCGTTTCAGATCGGTTTCAGTTCCACGGAGTTCCCGTCTTTATCGCGGAATCGCACGACATCAGGTTCGTCTGGCGACGCGATTACTTCGGCGCCAAGCTTGCTCAAACCCGCGACGACGGCACCACGATCGAATGCGGCGACCTTGACTCCGAAGTGCGCGATGCGCGGCTTCTCACCGGCTGGGGTCTTCTCGAGACCAAGTCGCGTGTCGCCGATCTGAAACCAGACGCGATCCGGATTTTTCTGCCGGCTCGCTTCCTTCCCGTACAGGATGCGATAGAACTGAACGCCCTTCTCGAGATCGGAGACGTGCAAGAGCACGTGATCGACGCCCTTCGGAGTGACCAGACCCTTGTTCGCCTCGACGAGATCGGACGGCACAGCAACGGTCACCAGCGTATCCGGCGCAGGCAGGAACTGAATCTCAATGCCATCGGGATCCGAAAAGATCCCGCCAGGCCCGCTGCCTATCGTCAGCTTCCCGAGTCCCGCCTTGTCCACGGCCTCGACCAGCGCGCTGGTGATCGCCGCGCTGTTTTGCCGATAGTCGAAGATCGACGTGCAGAAGTGGCCGATATACGTTCCACGCCCGCGCGAATCGCCAATGGCGAGATATCCGACCTGGCGATTGACAGGCAGGTCGCCGAACAGGACGAAGTAACGGAACCCACCTTGAAACGGCTGCGCGTGCAGCGTGGTGTTGAACACCCCCATGTAGAAGCGCGCCGACGCCGCAACGTCGGGAACGATGACATCGAGGTGATCGATCTTCGGCGTGTTGATCGGCAGCAGTCCGCGTTGCTGCCCTTGACCCAGCACTGGAACGGATCCAAACAGCGGCAGCGACGCCGTCGCGCTGAGACCAGCCATGAACGTACGTCGTGAGACGCCTTTCCGTGAATGTTCAGTCATGACGGTCAGATCGTGAGCATGCCCGTGCTGTCGCCGAACGATTCGGCTTTCACATCGAGTGTATTGAGCAGTGCAAGCAAGAGGTTCGACATGTGCGTGTCCTTCTGGAACACGAGATGACGTCCGCCCTTCAGCCGTCCGGACGCACCGCCCGCGAGGACGATGGGCAGCGGGCTGAAGTTGTGCTGGTTGCCATCGCTCAGTGAACTGCCGTAGAGCACCACTGAATGATCGAGCAGCGTACCGTCGCCATCGGGCGTCTTCTGCAGGCGCTCGACCAGATACGCAAACTTGGTCATGTGGTACGTGTTCAGTTGCGCGAAGCGATCCATGTTGCCGCGATCGTTCGAGTGATGCGACAGGTTGTGGAACGGGTCGCGAATCGTCGTTTCAGGGAACACCGCCGTGCTCAGCTCGCGCGCGAACATGAGTGTGGAAACCCGGGTGATCTCGGCCTGGAACGCGATCACCTGCAGGTCCATCAGCAGCTTCAAATGTTCCTGGAATGTCGGCGGCACACCGGCGGGCACCTCAGGCACAGTCAGATCGTCCGGCACGCTCTTCTCCGCGCGCTGAATCCGCCGCTCGATCTCGCGCACGTCATCGAGATACTGGGTCAGCCGGCGGCGATCACCGGCCGGCAGATCCTTTTGCAGCGACGCCACCTGCCCCATCACCGAATCAAGCAGGCTGCGCGACTCCTGTCGCCGTGCGCGGCGCTCCGCATCCGTGCTGCCAGTCCCGAACAGCTTCTCGAAGACCAGCCGCGGATTGTTCTCCATCGGCAGCGGTGACGAAGGAGACTGCCATGAGATCGAGTTGCGATACGCGCAGCTGAATGACGCCTCGCAGGCGAGCACGGCTTCCTCGATGCTCAACTCCAGCGACGGCAGCGGCGTGTCCTGACCGATCTGCCGTGCGGCCACCTGATCGATCGACGTACCGAGATGCGCTTGTGGACCTCGCTCGGGGACCGAGCCAGTCAGGAATACCGCAGCCGCGCGGGTATGGTTCGCGCCCGCCGACACGTCAGCGCCGCCAGCACCTGCGACGTAGGGATGCGCCAGCCCGCTGACGATGTTCACGCGATCGCGGAACGGCTCGAGCGGCTTGAGAATCTCCGTGAATGCGAAACCGCTTCCCTCCATTGCCGGCGTCCACTTGTCCATCGTCGCGCCATGCGGGATGTAGATGCCGCAGAAGCGGCTCTTCGGCAGCGCTGCGGTCCTGACCAGCGGCGTGCCGGCCGGGATCATCGAGTCGA
>DATCXH010000770.1:0-5278 GCA_036565925.1 Vicinamibacterales bacterium | reverse complement strand
CGTCCAGATGGCGCGCCGTATTACGCCGCCGGCGACAACACGCGTCGCAATGGCTGCGGAGCGGAAGCAACGTCGTACGGCGGCGTGTCAGGCGGACAAATCTGCGGCGTACAGATCGAGGTCAACTACACCGGTGTCCGCAACAACGCGGCGAACCGAACCCGGTTCGGCGATGTCACCGCGATCGTGCTCGAGCAGTTTCTCTCGACACACTGGGGTCTGCAACTTCGCCAGTAAAGGGGCGCGGTCCACCACCGCCAACCGGATCGCGCCGGAATGGCACATCAAGATGCAGGCGGCCTTCCAGGAGCACTGCGACTCGGCGATCAGCAAGACGACGAACTTCGCGTACACGGCCACGGTCGAAGACGTGCTGAAGATCTACGAGCTGAAGTGCCATGTGTGTGGATTCAGCGAGAGCGGATGAAGCGGCGGCTTTCGGCTCGTGGTGATCAGCTTTTGCTAACGGCTCCAGCTGATAGCCTGACGGGTCAAGGCTGCGGGGCGCGTCGCGCTCCGTTTTTTGTTGGGCTTCCTTGACTCGGCGACTGGGCCGAGCGTAGCCTCGGCGAATCGCTCGCGCGGGCGATTGTGCTCGGGGGAATTCGATGCCGCGCGCGTGGCGCTCGCATGTGATCTTCGGCCCATGCTTGCGTCGACCAACGCGCCGAGGAGGGAAGGGTCATGCACATGGCGGCGAAACCAAAGCCGTGGACGATCGAGGAGATGTACCGACTTCCCGACGACGGCAACAAGTACGAGGTCGTGTGGGGCGAGCTCTTCGTGACACCGCCGCCGACGGACGAGCACGAGACCATCGCGGCGCGGCTCACGACAATTCTCAGTCCATACGTCATCGCGAAGGGACTCGGACTGGTCTACCGTCCGCGTGCCGTCATGCAGTTCGAGGGGTCTGAGGTCGAACCGGATCTCATGGTGCGCCAGCCACAAGCCGCCTCGGACGCAACTTGGGCGCAAGCGCCGACACCGATTCTCATTGTCGAGATCCTCTCCGACAGCACGCGCCGGCGCGACCGGAGCCAGAAGCGCTCGTTCTACCTCGACGCTGGCGTCGACGAATATTGGATCGTCGATCCGGAGACGCGAACGATCACGTCCATCCGGGGCGACCGGCCTGACGTCGTCGCCACCGATTCGCTGGTGTGGTCGCCAATCGGTGCAGATGAGTCGCTCGAGATCACAGTGGCGAATCTGTTTAGCTGAGGTCGACTAGGACGCTTCATTCGCATGCTGTTATCAGCTAAGTACGGGGAAATCCGCGACGCAACCGGGGAGCATTCGATACCGGTGAGCTTCAGCGATCTTCACTCGAAACCGTGCGTTTGGCCGGGGACTTCTCGAAGTGCATATCGGGGGAAGCGGCTGATTGTGCCCGCAACGATGGAACAACGACCATCAGAGCGGCCGACAGGCCAATAGCGTACTAACAATGCGCATGAGCGATCTTACTCTTGGAACGCTCGGTCGGCGTCATCTTGCGGACAACATCGCCAGTTTTCATCGATCACCTTCACCCACCAGGCACCGACCGGTGGTCTGCTCTCGAAAGAAGATCGTAGCGAAGCGACGCATCGCATCGGGCCGTGAGGGCTCAAACGGCCCGAGGCCCCAATAGATGCGCGGCCACGCGTAGCCGCGCAGCACGCGAGATTCTTCGTGAATGCGTTCGAGCTGAGTCTCACACGGGCGCAGATCAGCCGCGGCAGTCAGTCTTGTCCGCATGTCGATGTCCGCGCCGTCGACCAAGAACGCTGACCGGGGCTTCAGCAGCGTAATCAAGTTGGCAAACGCGCGTTCGGCGAGCGGGCGGGGCAGGTGATACAGAAAATTCTGGGCGACCACGACATCGGCCCGCGCGAGAGTGGCGATGAGCGTTTCATCGAGAACATCGCCAACCGCGAACTGCACACGTGCGGCGATCTCCCGCTTCACCCGCATACCGTCCGATACAACGTCGAATGTGCGATCGACAAAATCGGGCGTGACGCGTGAGCTCCCGACCTCGTCGGCGGAGTACCTGCCAGTTCGGGCGCGGTCGATGACGTCTGGCTCGATGTCGAAGCACTCAATCGATACGCGAATGTCGGGTCGTCTCGCGCCGATAATCGACGCGATCGAGTAGGGTTCCGCTCCAATCGAACAGCCAAACACGACGATGCGGAGTTCGTCGCCAGATCGCGCACCCAGAAAATCGCAAACCGGGCCCGCTAGAACCTCAAGCTGCGTCGGCAGGCGACAGAATTGTGTGAAGACATAGTTCCGGCGTCGCGCGAAGTGCAGTGCAATCGAGTGCTCAATGCCGCGCACCAACCGATAGAGCCGGACCGTTCCAGGAAGCAGGCGAACCGCGGATCGGATAGACGGAGTGTCTTTCGCGTTATCGACAACTGATGTCATATGGGGTTAGGCGACGTTGGTTTACAGAGAACCCTGCTAGGACCCAGCCGATCGTTGTCGATCACAGATGTCTTTGTGTTCGGCTGAACCAGTGCGTATCGAACCAGCCGAACATCCGAATTCAGGGATCTCTAAAGTCGGCCTTATTGGCGTACTGTACCTACACGGCGCTCAGGCCGCCTTCGTCAGGCTGCCATGTGGATCGATAACGAATTTCTTCGCCGCGCCCTTATCGAAATCCGCATACCCTTGTGGCGCAGCATCCAGAGAGATGACCGCGGTGTTGACAGCTTTGGCGATGTGGATGCGATCGTGCAGGATGGCCATCATCAGGCCGCGGTTGTACTTCATGACCGGGGTCTGGCCGGTAAACAGGGCGTGGGACTTCGCCCAGCCGAGCCCGAAGTGCAGGCTGAGGTTGCCGGTTTTCGCCGCCTCGTCCTTCGCGCCAGGGTCTTGTGTGACGTAGAGTCCCGGGATGCCGATGCGGCCGGCGGCGCGCGTCACGGTCATGAGTTCATTGAGTACGATTGAGGGCTGCTCCTCGCCGCCCTGCTGCTTCGCTTCAAACCCAACGCAATCGACGGCGCAGTCCACTTCGGGAACACCAAGGATGCGTTCGAGATGGTCGACGATCGAACCGCCTTTTGAGAGATCTATCGTTTCGCAGCCGAAGGAAGCCGCCTGGGCGAGACGCTGCCCGTTGAAGTCGGAGACGATCACGACCGACGCGCCCAGCAGGAACGCCGCGGCAGCTGCCGCCAGCCCGACCGGGCCTGCGCCGGAGATGAGCACGGTCGACCCGGTGGTGACGCCAGCGGAAACGCAGCCGTGATAGCCAGTGGGCAGGATATCCGTGAGGCAGGTCAGATCCTGCATCTTCTCCATGGCCTGCGCCTTGTCCGGGAACTTGAGAAGCTGGAAATCGGCGTAGGGAATCATGACGTACTCGGCCTGACCGCCGATCCATCCGCCCATGTCCACATAGCCGTAGGCGCCGCCGGCGCGGCCTGGATTGACCGTGAGGCACACGCCCGTGTTGCGTTCCCGGCAGTTGCGGCACCGGCCGCATGCGACGTTGAATGGCGCCGAAACGAGGTCGCCCACCTTGATGACTTCCACCGTACGCCCGGCTTCGATCACCTCGCCGGTGATCTCATGGCCCAGGACGAGCCCTGGCGGGGCCGTGGTTCGACCTCTCACCATGTGCTGATCGCTGCCGCAGATGTTCGTTGCCACGACCTTCAGGATCACGCCGTGCTCGACCTTCTTACCGCGCGGATCCACCAGCTTCGGAAAGTCGATGCTGCGAACCTCCACCTTGCCGGGTCCTGTGTAAACCACACCACGATTGCTTGGCATGACGGCGTGCTCCGTCCTGGTTCATCTGAAAGCCGCGGCGCCTGCTTCCGCAACCGCCTGATCCTGCTCGCCTGAACCGCCGCTCACGCCGATGGCGCCCACCACCTTTCCCTCGCGTTTGAGCGGAATGCCGCCAGCGAAGATCATGATGCGGCCGCCGTTGGAGACATGGATGCCGTAGAACTGGGCTCCCGGCTGCGCCTCCTTCGCCAGATCCTTCGTCGCAATGTCGAAGGCGCGTGCGGTGAAGGCCTTGTTGATGGAAATGTCGATGCTGCCGAGCCAGGCGCCGTCCATGCGGATGTGCGCGACCAGATTTCCTCCAGCGTCGGCGACCGCGATGTTCATCGGCTGACCGATCGACGCTGCCTTCTTCTCGGCGGCACCGATGATCTTCCTTGCATCGTCGAGCGTGACCATGGCGAGTCTCCTCGAGTAGCGGGAGCGCGACGGCAATCAATGTGCCGCTTGACTCCTTGGCGGTCTCGCGCGCGTAGGGCGTGGCATGCCGAAGCCTAAGTCGAGGCGCTGGTCGACCACACTGAAGAGCGCGATGATCGCGATCGTGAAGCTGGTCGCCGTCGTCGCGCTGCCATTCATAGCCTACGTTCGGGCCTCAGTGTTCTTCTATGCGCATGGGGCGAGGACATGGGTTGCGATCGCAGGGAGCGCGCTGCTCACGCTTGCTCTCGTCGCGCTCTTCGCTTCCCTATTAACCCAACAGCTCAGGGGACGAGCGCGCGCACGAAAGGTGGCACGATGGATCGCGATGCCGATCGTCGCCATGTGGTGCCTCTCGGCGCTCTTCTATCTCGGGCGGGTGAATGCCAAGTCCGATGAGGTACACGGCTACTTCCTTTCCGTGCACCCCATTCTCCGTGTAGCGCTGTCGACCGTGATTCTCGGAGACCCAGACCTCGTGATCACAGACATGACGCGGGTCCGGGCGGACTATGGGCGCATGGCGCTGCCCGTGAACGATCACACTATGCATTACGTGCAGCGCGACGGCTGGGTCCACGCGGTGGATCTCAGAACGCAGGGTCGCTCAGAGATCGTGAATCGCGCCGTCCAACTCTACTTCTGGGGAATGGGATTCAGCACCTTACGACACGTCGGGACTGCTGATCATCTGCACGTGCAACTGTAGCATCCCCTGAGACGTTCATCGGCACGCGCCCGGATTTCGGCCTCTAAACCAACGAGCATCGATGTCGGGGCAGCCTCACTCTCGATCGTAGGACTCCAACAATCAGAGCGCGGATTTTCGCGGAAAGGGCCGATTGACGCCGATCTGTCCCGGCGAATCCCAAAACACCTCTACGCGTCGCCTGGAAACCTGAATAGCGGCCAGGCTTATCCGCGTGCTGTTATCCGCCCTAATCAGCGAAAATCCGCGACCAAATTGTTAAAACCGTCCCCCACGCAATCCCAAAGAGCATTCGACACCAGTCAGCTCAGCGGCCTTCACTCGATACCGTCCCCTTCGCCGCAGACT
>DATCXH010000338.1:0-9287 GCA_036565925.1 Vicinamibacterales bacterium | reverse complement strand
ACGCGCCTGCAGCCACTCCGAGCGCAACCGGGAGGACGACTCGACATGCTCGCGTTCGCGCGTGCGCGTGACGAGCTCGTGCAGTGTGTTCAGTGTCGCGCCCGCACCGTACGCTTGTATCCACTCGCGAACCTGGACCGGATCATCGAGAGATGGACCGGCACTTTCGGGTGGCGGAGCCTGGTCGCGGATCGGCCGTACCAGGTGTTCAGGCAGCTCCGACAACGCCGCGAGCGCCGCGACGCGGACGCGCGCATCGCGGTTGCGATCGACGGTGATGGCGGTGATGGCGTCGAGCAGACGCGTGCCGGTCTCTTCGGCGACCCACCGGCGGAGGACCCCGAGCGCCGCGATCACGACCTCGATGTCGCCGTCGCGTAGCGCGTCGTACGCGACATCGATGACGCGAACGTCGTCGATTCCCTCGATCGCATCGAGCGCCAGGGCGCGGACAACGGCCGATTCGTGTGAAGCGACGAGATCGATCAGGCGAGGAAGCCCGCGATTTCCGAGAATGCGGAGGCGCGCCACGGCCGCGTCTCTACGGATGGACTCTGACGATTGGAGATCGGCGATCAGCCGATCGATGTCGCTGGACGGGCGACGCATGCGCCCCTCTAAGCGGTTGATCCCTCGTCCGTGTTGCGTTTCTTTCCGAACAGCCACGCCAGGCCGATGCTCAGGATATAGAGCACGACGACCGGGCCGCCCATCATCAGCATGCCGACCCCGCCGGGGTCAGGCGACACCACGGCGGCGGCGATCGCGATGAGCATCACCGCGTATTTGAAGTTGCGGATCATGAACCGCGGTGTAATCAGTCCCATCCTGGCGAGGAACAGCACCACGGTCGGGACCTGGAACGTCACACCGACTCCGAGCATCAGCCGCAGATACCAGGAGAAGGCCGGCTCGATGCGCGGCATGAACGTGACGAAATCGATCGACGACGTGGCAAAGAACTTCCAGATCGCTGGAAAGACTTTGTAGTGGGAGAAGGCCGCGCCGCCGACGAAGAGCGACGTGCCCATGAGAATGAATGGGATCGCGAGCTTCTTCTCGCGGGCGTAGAGCCCTGGGGCGATGAATAGCCAGACCTGCGAGAACACCACGGGCGACGCGATGATGACGCCGGTCATCAGCGCGAGCTTGAACATCAGAAAGAACTGTTCGCCGGGCTCCGTGTAGATCAGCGTTTGCCCTGGCGGCAGTGCCGCCTGCATGGGTCTGAAGACGAACCAAAAGATCTTGTCGACCCAGAAAAACGCAACGCCACAGCCGACGAGAACCGACACGAGCGAGATGATGATTCGGCGACGCAGCTCGTCAAGATGGTCCAGGAAGGACATCTTGCCCCCAGCTGCATCGTCGGATTCCTGGTCGTCCCAGTCGGGATCTTCATCCGGCGCCGGCGTGCGGGCCTTATTGGGAAACGGCACGAGCGCCATGGCGATTACGCGTGCTTGCTGGTGGTGGTGCGGCTGACGGACTCGGAGGGCTCCGGTGCGACGTCAGTCGCAGGTGACCCCGTCTTTGCCGCATCGATGGCCGACTTCTGCTCGGCCTCCATCTTCGCTCGCTCTTCCCGCTGCTCTTCGATCCTGACTTCTTCTTCGAGCGTTGAACGGAGTTCGTTCGACGCTTTCTTGAACTCACCCAGGCTCTTGCCGAGCGAGCGGCCGAGCTCAGGAAGTTTGCGCGGTCCGAAAATAATCAGAGCGATCACCAGGATGATGACCAACTCCGGCATGCCGATGGAACCAAACATAGGAACTGCTCCAGCCGGCTTCCACCGGCACAAGGGTCCTGAAACCGCGGGGGCGGCACAAGCGTCGTCCCTACGTAAGTACCTCATGCGATTATAGAAATCCGGTCTGGACGGGGTCAAGGTGAGGGTGTACATTCGAGCATATATGCGTGTTCGCTCGCTCTCGGCTGCCTTCACCATCGTCGCGGTGTGTGCCCTGGTCGGGGGCCTGTTCGGGCGGGCAGCCCTGTCCGCTCAGGACCAGGTGCCGGACCAGTACAAGGTTTTTACCGCCGCATTGAAGGCCGTAGAAGACAAGTACGTGGGCGAGTACGAGACCGACCGCCTCGTCTACAGCGCCATAACCGGGATGCTGCAGACGCTCGACCCACATTCGAGCTTCATGGACCCGCGGAGTTTTGCGGCGATGCGTGAGCGCCAGGAAGGCCGTTACTACGGTCTCGGCATCACCATCAACGTCGTCGGCGGCGACGTCACCGTGTTCAATGTCTTCGAGGGATCGCCGGCGTACCAGAAGGGGCTCCGCCGCGGAGACGTCATCGTCCTGATTGAAGGCGAGGCGACCAAGGGCTGGAACACAGACCAGGCGGTGCGCAAGTTGCGCGGCCCGAAAGGTACCGCTGTCAACATCGCGATTCGCCGCGCGACCTACGACGAGCCGATTAAGCTCGCGGTCACCCGCGACGAGGTTCACATCCCAACCGTACCCGCCGCGCTCATGCTCGACGCGACGACCGGCTACATCAAACTGCAGGACTTCGGCGAGAACACCGATCAGGAACTGGGACGCGCGCTGACAGAGTTGACCAGGAAGGGGATGAAGCGCCTGGTCTTCGATCTTCGCGGTAATCCTGGCGGCGCTCTCGATCAGGCGATTCGCGTCTCGAACCGCTTTCTCCCGAAGGGCAATCTGATCGTCTATACGCGGGGCCGTGTTGCGAACTCCGATCAGGACTATCGGGCAACCGAGACGAGTGACTTTCTGAATCTGCCGATGATTACGCTCGTGAGCCGCACGAGTGCCAGCGCGTCAGAGATCGTCGCCGGTGCGCTGCAGGATCACGACCGCTCGCTGATTGTCGGCGAGACGACGTTCGGCAAAGCGCTGGTGCAGTCGGTCTATCGGTTATCGCAGGGGGCAGGCGCGGCAATCACGACGGCACGTTACTACACACCGAGCGGGCGCATGATTCAGCGTCCGTGGGACAACACGTTTGACGAGTACATCACCTACGCCTTGCGTGACCAGGACGCGAACAAGGTTCACAAAGAGTCCGATCTCAAGTTGACCGACTCAGGCCGCAAGGTCTACGGCGGTGGCGGCATTGAACCCGATCGACGATTCGATGGACCCGCGGACGGTTTCAATCCGACGCGCTTCGGACGTTCTATTGCGGCGCGCAATTTGTTCGACGCATACGCGCAACAGTTCTCGCGTCGCGGGGACACGCGCATCACGCGTCAGGGCGGCAAGATCCGTGAGCTCGAGCCGAATTTCGAGGTCACCGACGAGATGCTCGCTGAGTTCAAGGCGTTGGTGCAGAAGAGTCCGATCGTCTTCGACGAGGCGTCGTGGCAGAAGGACCTCGAGTACATCAAGGCCATGATCCATCACGAGATCGATATGGACCTGTTCGGTGTTTCCGTGGCGTACGCGAACCTGGCCAAGCGCGACCCGCAATTGCAATACGCCCTGGGCCTCTTTTCTGACGCCCAACAGCTTCTCGAGTCCGGGCGCCAGGCGCAGAGCCGACGAGCCGCGAGGTAGCCTTCATCTGGGGAAGGCTCATAGCAGAGTTGGGCTGAGGCCCAATTGGCCGATAGGCAATTGGGCCCGTGGCCCAAAATGTTGTGGTGTCAGTTAGTGCTTGCCACAATTCCTAGCCCTTGCTAGACTGACCGCCGTTCTGCACAACTGACGTTACAACCCCCCGGGACGTACTACACATGCGCCTCGAACGCCTGGAAATATCCGGATTTAAGTCGTTCTCCGATCGGTCGGAGCTTGCCTTCGACCAGGGTGTGACTGCGATTGTCGGGCCGAATGGCTGCGGCAAGAGCAACGTCGCAGACGCCATTACGTGGGTGCTTGGCGAGCAGAGCGCCAAGAGCTTGCGTGGCGACAAGATGGAGGACGTGATCTTCAATGGCAGTGACGCGCGAAAGCCCGGCGGCGCCGCCGAAGTGCGCCTTCGCCTCGCCGGCTTGCCGCTGCCGCCACCTCGCCCCGTCACACCGGTGAACGAGGTCGAAGGACTCAAAGAGTTTCATCCGCCGGCCAAAGATGGCCACGCGAACGGCAACGGTCACGCCATCGACGCCCACTCGAACGGCAACGGCAACGGTCATATGCCGGTCGATCTCGAGGAGTTGACGCAGGCGTTCACGCGCGACGTCGAAGTCACGCGGCGGCTGTATCGATCGGGTGAAAGCGAGTATCTGATCGACGGCGAGGTCTGCCGATTGCGCGATGTGCACGAACTGCTGATGGATACGGGCCTGGGTGCGAAGGCCTACGCGATCATCGAGCAGGGCAAGATCGGCATGATTCTCAGCTCTCGGCCGACTGATCGCCGTCAGTTGATTGAAGAGGCCGCGGGCATTACCAAATATCGATCGCGTCGTCGCGCCGCCGAATTGAAGCTCGAGGCCGCACAGCAGAACCTGGTTCGCATCGACGACATCGTCTTTGAAGTGGAGAAGCAGCGCGGCACACTCAAACGTCAGGCCGCGAAGGCACGCCGCTACAAGCGGCTTCGCGACGAGTATCGCCGGTGGGAGAAAGTGCTCTTCGCGCGCAGGTATCGCGAGCTGGCCGCGAGTATCGAGGGTTCGCGTAACAAGCTCGGTCTTGCACGCGAGCGCGAAGCCGCCGCCGCGGCACGGCTGGCTGAAGTTGAAACCGAGCTCGGCCGTCTGCGTCTGTCGCAGACTGAAGCAGACAATAGCGCATCAGCGATTCGCGAAGACGCGCATGCGCGTGAGCTCGACATCAATCGCCGGCAGCAGCAGCTCGAATTCAATCGCCATCAGGCCGACACGCTCGACGTCCGAGGAACCGAGATCGAAGCAGAGATTCGCGATCTCGAAGCCCGTCGCGAGCCGGCGCGGATTGCGATGGAATCGCGCCGCAGTGCGCAGACCGATGCCGAGCGCTCGCGAGACGAGGCGGCCGATGTGATGGCATCGGCGAATGCCGCCTACGCCGCGGCGCAGCAGCAGATCGAAGGACTCGACGCGCACGTCGAGGGAGCACGCCAGGGCGTGTACATGTCGGCGAACTCGGTCATGGCCGTGCGCCATGCGCTCGAGCACACGGCGTCGCAGCACGAACGGGTAGGCGAAGCGCTCGCCAAGCTGGACGTCGAGGAAGACGATCTCCGCCGCGAGCAGGACCGGGTCACCTACGAGCGGACCGCCGCGATCGAATCGCTGAGCCGTGCGCAGGACGCGCTCGAATCGCTCCGCCTGCAGCACGCGGCGAAGAAATCCGAATTGGCCAGCGCACGTACGGAACATGAAGGTCGCGCGCGTGAGGTACGGACGCGAGAGCAGGAGCTCGCCGCAGTCGAAGCACGGCTGGCCTCACTGCAGGAGCTCGCGACGAGCCGCGCTGATTTCGGCGACGCCGCACGAATGGTGCTCGTGCAGGCCAACGGTCACGTCGGCCAGCAGGGCGCTGTCGCGGACTATGTCGATGTCGATCGTCGTTACGAGCGCGCGGTCGAAGCGTGTCTCGGTGAATTGCTCGAGCACGTCATCGTCGAGCGTCACGACCAGGCCGCCGCCGGCTTGTCACTGGTTCGCCAGCACGACGCCGGCCGCTGTGGGTTTGTCGTGGTCGATCCAGGTTCGAACGGGTATCACCCACGTGAGGTGCTGCGCATGCCGGGCATCGTGCCGGTATCCGATGTGCTCCACGTGCAAGGCCCGCACGCCGTCACGATCCACAAAGTCCTTCCCGAGGCCTACGTCGCCGACACCTTCGAGCAGGCGGTGTCGTTCTCGCGCCAGACGTCCGCGCCGATTGCCACGCTCGAGGGTGACGTGCTGCGCGGTCCGCATCTGGTGACTGGCGGCGCAAAAGTCGAATCGCGGGGCATTCTCGCGACACGTCGCGAAATCAAGGAATTGCTCGAGCGAGTCGCCAGCGATCGCGAGCAGCTCACGCGGTTGGCTGCGGACGTCGCGCAGCTCGAGCTGACCATCGCCGAAGCCACCGGCGCGATCACCGGCCTGCAGGCCGAGGAGCACGCGCAGGAAAAGGCGATCGTCGCCTACGAAGCGCAGCGCGATCGAGCCGATGAGGAACAGGCGCGGTTGTCGCGCAAAGCCGAGGTGATTGCCGTCGAGCGCCGCACGGCGGAAGAGGAGCGCGCCGCGCTCGAGGCCAGGCGTAGTGAGGCCGATGCCTCGAGTGTGCGGCTCGAGAGCGAACAGCGCGCAGCGGAAGAACGCCTCGCCGAGGCGCAGCGAGCGTTGGCCGATGCGCGCGACACAGCAGGAACGCTCGGCGCACAGGCCGCTGAAGCGCGTGCCAATCACGCGGCACTCGTCGAGCGCTCGGCGGCGCTCGCCGCCGAAGTTCTCCGCCTCGAGGAAGGTGCCCGGGAGCTCGAACTGCGCATCGGCGCGCATCATGCCGAGCTGCAACAGACCCACACTCGTCGTGAGTCGCTGTTGCAATCGATCGTGGATGGACAGCGCACGCTCGACGAAGACATTCAGATACTGGTCGGCAAGCGCGACGAGCTGCGTGTCGCTGACGAGCATGCGGCAACGCTGCGTGCATCGGTTGACGCCCAGGACTCGGTCATTCGCGAGGCCAGGGGAGCGGTCGAAGCGATTCGCAGCGAGGCCACCGATCTCGAGGTCCAGTGCGCGACCGCGCAGAGCGATCTCACGCACCTCGCGCAGACGTGCATGGATGCCGTGCAGGTGTCTCTCGACGAGGTCCTCGCCGAAGTCGAGCAGATGGAGCAGGCGGGGCAGGCCACGCCCGATGCCGCGGCGATCACGGCCGAGGAACCGGACCCCGAAGCCGAAGACGAGATGCCCACAGAAGGCGCCGCCTACGCGGCCACGAGTGATCCCCCAGTCGTGGCGAGTGAACCCGAGCAGGCCACCGCGGCGGGACAGCCGCCGGCATCGATGACGGCGGAAGAAGCGATCACGCGTCTCAAAGCGAAGATCGATCGCCTCGGTCCGGTGAACATGATGGCCATCGAGCAGTTCGACGAGCTCGAGCAGCGTCACGTGTTCCTGACCACGCAGCGCCGCGATCTGGTCGAGTCGATCGCGCAGACGTCGCAGGCCATCGCCCGCATCGACGAAACCACGAAGGCTCGCTTCACGGAGGCGTTCACCGCCATCCAGGAAAACTTCCAGGTCACTTTCAGCACGCTGTTCGGTGGCGGCCGCGCCGGCCTGTCGCTGCTCGACGAAAACGATCCGCTTGAAAGCGGCATCGACATCGTGGCGTCACCGCCCGGGAAGCGTTTGCAAAGCGTGATGCTGCTGTCAGGTGGAGAGAAGGCGTTGACGGCCATCGCGCTGATGTTCGCGATCTTCAAATACAAGCCCAGCCCGTTCTGTCTGCTCGACGAGATCGATGCACCGCTCGATGATGCCAACGTCCACCGGTTCATCGAGATGCTTCGCGGCATGCTCGATCGCACGCAGTTCATTCTCATCACTCACAACCGGCAGACGATGGAGATCGCCAATCGGCTGTACGGGGTGACGATGGAAGAGCCCGGTGTGTCGAAACTGATCTCGGTTCAGTTGAACTAGCAGGAGACTGTCCTCATAAACCTGTCTTCTGACGTCGAGGCCGCGTTACACGAGAAGCGACCAGTCGTCGCCCTCGAGTCCACCCTCATCACGCACGGGCTGCCGTGGCCGGAGAACGCGGCGACGGCGCTCGCCATGGAAGCTGCGGTGCGCGAGAGCGGTTCGGTACCGGCAACGATCGCCGTCCTGGCCGGTCGCCTCACCGTGGGCCTCTCGCGCGAGCAGATCGAGGATCTCGCCCATCGACCCTTCAACAGCGTGCGTAAGTGCAGCCGGCGCGACCTGCCGATCGTCGTCGCGCGTGGTGAGGACGGCGCCACCACCGTCGCCGGGACGATGATCGTCGCGCACCGGGCCGGGATTCGCGTCTTCGGGACCGGCGGAATCGGCGGCGTGCATCGCGGTGCGCCGTTCGATGTGTCCGCGGATCTGATGGAGCTTGGACGCACACCGGTTGCGGTCGTGTGCGCGGGGCCGAAGGCGATTCTCGATCTGCCCTCGACGCTCGAGGTGCTCGAATCGCACGGTGTGCCCGTGATCGGGTTGGGCACGGATACGTTGCCCGGGTTCTACACCCGCTCGAGTGGGTTACCGATCGACGTTCGCGTCGACACTCCACGAGAGGCCGCCGCCATCATCGCGGCCGCGCAGCGGATGAAAGCGCAGCACGGCGTCCTCGTCGTCGTGCCGGTTCCCGATGCGGATGCGTCAGCCGCCGACGTGGACGCTGCAATCGACCGTGCCGTGGCGGACGCGAATGCGCAAGGCATCAAAGGGAAGGCGCTGACGCCGTTCCTCCTCAAGCGCGTATCCGAACTGAGCGGCGGTGCGTCTCAGCGCACGAACCAGGCGCTCCTCGTACACAACGCGCGAATCGCCGGTCTGATTGCCCGAGAATTGACCGGCCTCGTCGGCGCGTCGAGCCTCCAGGGTTAAGATCGCAACCGCCCGAACGTGTCGAACAAGGCCCTCGTATAGTCAGGCATGCCGCTTTTCAGAACACTGCTCGTCGTCTGCCTGGTGAGCGCAGGAATCGCCTGCGACGTCAAGGTCAGCAAGGACGGCGATGTCTCGGTGGACGTCGCCAGCGGAAAGGCCAATGACGAGTGGCGGCGAACCTACTCGCTGCCGAAAGGTGGCCGCCTCGAAATCGTCAACGTCAACGGCCTCATCGAAGTCTATCCATCGAGTGGTCCGGAGGTCGAAGTCGTTGCCCGCCGCGAGGTGCGCACGCGCACCGAGGAAGAAGCCAAGGCACGTCTCGCCAGGGCGGAGATGATCGAGGATGTTGGTCCGGACCATGTGAAGGTCGAGGCCAGGCCTCATGACCAGGGCGTCAGCTTCGGTCCACGCGGCAGGGTGAACATCGAGTACCGAGTCTCAGTACCCGCGGGACTGGCAACGTCGTTTCGTACGGAGAATGGTGTCGTTCGTCTCGAGAACATCGAGGGACGCATCACCGTGGCATCGACTAACGGTCCAATTGTCGGGCATGGGCTGTCCGGCTCGGTGGACGCGTCGACGGTGAACGGCGGCATCGAAATCGGTCTCACTCGTGTCGACAGCGACTCGAAGATTGTCACGGTCAACGGTCCGGCCACGTTGATTGTGTCGCCAGAGATCAACGCCGAGCTCGAGGCGTCTGCCGTCAACGGCGGGGTGTCGACCCAGGACGGATTGCCATTGACCACCGACGCCCGCACGAACAAGCGCGTCAGCGGCCGCC
>DATCXH010000372.1:0-2383 GCA_036565925.1 Vicinamibacterales bacterium | reverse complement strand
AGAAGGCGCACTCGCGCGAGATCTTCAAGATGGGCGGGTTCGGCGTAATGATGCCGGGCATCGCCACGGCATTCACGATCGCGGGCCTGTCGTCGCTGGGACTGCCGGCGACCGCCGGCTTCGTCGCCGAGTTCCTCACCTTCCTCGGCGCGTGGACCTCGAACTATTCGTGGTGGTTGTTCCCCGCTGTGATCGGCGCGTTTCTTACCTCGATCTACGTCCTTCGGGTCAGCAAGCAGATCTTCTGGGGCAAGAAGAGCGAGGACCCGCACTTCCAGCATCTGCCCGATGCGCAGGGCACGGAATGGGCCGCCTTGGGAATCCTGGTATTTGTGCTGGTGCTGTTCGGCGTTGCGCCAGGTCTGGCGCTGAAGCCGGTTGATACCGCGACCGTGCCGCTCTTGCAACGTGTCGTGCCTCCGACCGAGGCCTCGCGATGATGAACGGTCAACTCGGGATGCCGCTCGCACCGGAGCTCGCCGTTTTCGCGCTGGC
The DNA here is from genome assembly GCA_036565925.1 of Vicinamibacterales bacterium. Lineage (GTDB taxonomy): Bacteria > Acidobacteriota > Vicinamibacteria > Vicinamibacterales > UBA2999 > Gp6-AA40. The sequence continues at coordinate 1,888 of DATCXH010000372.1, read as the reverse complement.
GATCCTTGTCCTGCTCGCAGGAATCATCCGCCCCGGCCGCGCGATCGGCTGGATCGCGTTCATCGGTCTGCTGGCGATCTTCGGCAGCATGTCCTTCGCGTCAGAGGGCCAGGTGCTCTTTGGCGGCGCGTTCGTGCAGGATGCGCTCGCGCTGTTTGCAAAGCGTCTGTTCATCGCGGCGACGGCGCTCAGCCTCCTCGGGTCCTTGACGATCGGCCACGCGCCATTCGATCGCCGCTCGGCCGAGTACCACTTCGCGATGCTCGTCTCGCTGCTTGGAATGCTGGTGCTGGCGTCGGCGCGCGAGCTGATTCTGCTGTTCGTCGCGTTCGAGTTGATGTCGATCCCGCTCTACGTGCTGACCGGTTTCATCAAGCGCGATGCGGTCGCACCTGAGGCAGCGCTGAAATTCTTCCTTGTCGGCACCGTGTCGTCGGCGGTCATCGCGTACGGGATGTCGTTCATTTACGGAGCGACCGGGAGCACAGCGCTCTCGATGATTCCGCAGGCGATTCGCGATGGACATCCGATCGTCCTGCTCGGCATGGGCCTTTTGCTTGCCGGGTTCGGATTCAAGATCGCCGCGTTCCCATTCCACATGTGGGCGCCGGACAGCTACGAGGCCGCGTCAACGCCGTTCGTAGCGTGGCTGTCGGTCGCGCCGAAAACCGCGGGCTTCGTCGCGATCATTCGCGTGTATCTCGAAGGCCTTGGCAGCACGGCCGAGATCTGGATGCCGATTCTCGCCACGCTTGCTGGCATGACCATCGTCACCGGCAACCTGATGGCGATCCCGCAGAAGAACATCAAGCGGCTGCTCGCCTACTCCGGTGTCGCCCACATCGGCTACATGTTGATCGGCGTCGCCGTGGTGTCGAGTGCAGGCATCGCGATGCTGCTGTTCTATCTGCTCGCCTACCTGTTCGGGAACATGGGAACGTTCATGGTGGTCGAGGCGGTTGCGCGCTCGGAGAAATCGGACAACATCGACGCCTACAAAGGGCTGGCCCAGCGCTCACCGTTGCTTGCGCTGGCGATGCTGGTGTTTCTGTTGTCGCTCGGCGGCATCCCGTTCGTCGCCGGCTTCTGGGCCAAGCTGTATATCTTCATGGCCGCTGCTGAACGCGGCATGTATGGACTGGTCTTCCTCGGCGCGGTCCTGACCGTCGTCGCGCTCTACTACTACCTGCTCGTCGCGCGTCGCATGTATATCGAAGCGCCGGTGCGGCGTGACCCGGTGCCGATGCCCGGCCTTCTCGGCGCGGCAATCGCTGTGTGTGCGATCGGCGTCGTCGGCATCGGAGTGTACCCAGGGCCGTGGGTCACGATCGCCGAGCGCGTCGCGTCAACGCTCTTCCCCTGACCACACTTTTTCTAGATCGCGCCGCGATCACGAAAGACGGCCTCTGCTACTCGACCGGGGAGGCCGCCCTTAGCCGGCCATGGGATACACTGTCGCCGCTCGGAGGCGGCGATGTCAGAGAAGCATTCCGTCGATCGTCGTGATTTCCTGAAGACCGCAGCGGTCACCGGCGCGGCCGCACTTGGCGCTGGCGTCGCCGAGGCTGCGAACCAGGCACCTCAGACAACCCCGCCGGCTCCGGCCGGGGCGCCCGCTCCGGCGAGCGCGCCAGTCACGCCACGCGAAGTGGATCCCAGCGGCACTGTCGAAGTGCTCACGACCGATCGTCCGGGCGGAGACTTCATGGTCGATGTGATCAAGACCTTGAACTTCGAGTTCGTCGCTTCGAATCCCGGCTCGAGCTTCCGCGGCATTCACGAATCGATCATCAACTACGGCAACAACACCAAGCCCGAGTTCATCACCTGCTGTCACGAGGAGTCCGCCGTCGCGATGGCGCACGGCTACTTCAAGGCCGAGGGTCGG
>DATCXH010000686.1:0-4106 GCA_036565925.1 Vicinamibacterales bacterium | reverse complement strand
ACGACGCGGCAGAACATCGCGCGTGACCCGTCCCAAGATGAATCGGCTCGCCGAAGCAAACCGGATCCCAGTCTAACGGGAATCCGCGACGGACCTCACTCGGCAGTATCGGGGATCGATGTCGAGCTTTGACGCCTGTGGCAGCGGTACTCCTGGATAACGGGAGCGCGGCAGAACTGGATCCGCACAGGACGATCATCAGACAGCCTAGACGCGCAGATCGGCGCGCCCGCTGGTGATCGCTTCGCTGCGAAGCGACGCGACAGTTCGCGATCTGATCCTCTTTGGCCGTGTATGCACTTCTCGTGTCACGAAACCATCCGAAGTTCGGTCCCGCGAGATGTCGCAGTTGGCGACTGCGCTGTCGAACATCGCGAATCGCCACGTGGTCGATCGTACCAACCCGCCCGGCATGTTCGACTTGCGTGTCCGTTGGATGCCGGATTCACACGACGCGTGGTCGTCAGCGGCGTTGGACGTACTGGTGGTCGAGCGGGTCGAGCGGCCGGCGCCAGATTAATCGCATCGGTGGGCGTCTGCTCTACACTACGGGCGGAGGCGGATTCCATGTCGAGGCTCTTGTTCGCATCGGTCGCATTGATCGCGTCCGTCCTTGTTGTCCACGCACAGCAGCAGCCACCCGCGCAGGGGCGCGGCGGTGGACGCGGTGGCGGCCAGCCCGTTCAGCCGATTCAAATGCTGAAACCGGGGCTCTATTTCGTGCCCGGTGGCGGCGCGAACTCACTGGTGCGCGTGACCAACGAGGGCGTCATCCTCGTCGACACCAAGCTGCCCGGCGAAGCCAACTACAACGGGCTGATGGAACAGATTCGTTCGGTGACGCCGCAGCCAGTGAAGATCGTCATCGTCACGCACCATCACGCCGATCACACCGGCAACAACGATCGCTTCATCGCCGCTGGCGCGCAGGTGATTGGTTACGAGCAGCTCGCGAAGAACCTCGACACCTACCAGTTCGATCCGCGCCCGGCCAAGCCCTCGCAGACCTACAACACGCGTGAACACATCGTGAAGCTTGGCGGTGCCGAAGTACGCGTCCTTCATCTCGGTCGCGCGCACACCGGTGGTGACAGCGTCGTGTACTTCCCGGACGTGAAGGTCGTCGCGACGAGTGACGCGGTGACCACCGGCACTCAGGGACCGTTGGCCGACTACGCCGGCGGCGGCAGCTTTGCCGAGTGGACGCCCGTCCTCGATGCGATGTTGAAGCTCGATTTCGACACGGCTGTCCCGGGCGCGGGACCAGTGCTGACGAAGGCCGACGTGCAGGCGTTCCGCACGAAATTCACCACGGTGATGATGCGTGCGTCCGAGCTGGTGCAGAAGGGCGTGCCGAAGGATCAGTTGATGATGCAGTTGAAGACGGACGATATCGGCTGGGCACCGCGCGTGCCGCAGATCGATCCGTTCTATGAGGAGCTGTCGAAGAAGAAATAGAAAGGAAGTAGAGGCGGGTCTTCAGACCCGCCTCCCTCGCCTATTTGCGTGGCGCGCCCTTTACATCGATGCTCGTCGCCACGTTCATCTGGCCGTCCTTCTGAAACATCACGACGACCTCTGAACCGGTCATCGCTGCCAGACCGGCGACCCCTCTCTGGGCACCGGTGACCTTCGTCGCGTCGTTGTAGCGGAACGACATCTCTGCGGTCTCGGTCTTGATCGTCACCGTGTTGGCCTTGTTGTCGACGTCGAGCAGTTCACCCTGGGCGGTCTGCGTCTGCGCCTGCGCAAGTGGTTCGGCGTGAAGCAGCGCGTGCGCCGGCGGTGAAGACAGCCGCAGCGGTTCGGGCTGCTGAGCCCGTGACGTCTGGGCGCACACGACGAACGCGAGCGTAGAGAAGGCGGCGACGACGATCCGGCGGTGGCTGAGCTGCATGGAAACCTCCGTCAGCCCCATCTAGGGCAACCACCGTACCAACCCCTCAGGAAATTTCTGATGCGACAGGGGTGGATTCTTTCCAGACGAGTCGGAAACCTTAGGAATATCAACAAAGTAGTCCTTACGCGGCCTGTATTGAAGCTCGTATTAGGGCAAACAGGTCTGTGAAAGCCGTGCTATCGTTACGTCGGCTTTCGGCATCTTCCCGCCGCGGGCCGCCCAACAACACTAAGTCCGAAACGCGTCGTACCTCCTCGTGTGTCGCAAACACCGGCAGAGGTATGAGGGTTGACCTATGGTGCATTTGCGTCGTCGTGCTGGGAGCATTCTGTCGTTCTGTCTGCTTCTGTTGTTGTTCCCAGGTCACGTCGCCGTGACGCGCGCGGCCGGCCCCGAGCGCATCATTCCCAACCCACGCAATCAAGAGCGGATTCAAGAGATCGTCGATCAGTTCATGGCCAAGTTGACGATGACCTACAAGGTCGCCGTCGCCGTGGTGCCGAAAAATCCGTTGATGGTCTCGGTCGAGTACACGGATACGAGCACCGGATTTCTGTTGTCAGTGGAAGAGGACTTCATCAACGAGCTGACGCAGGAAGAGCTCGAGGCGGCAATCGCGCACGAGCTTGGGCACGTATGGATCTTCACCCACCATCCATTCCTGCAAACTGAAGTGCTGGCGAACCAGATCGCACAGCGCATCGTGCCGCGCTCCAGCCTGGTCCAGGTTTACGAAAAGGTCTGGAGACGTCAGGGCACCAAGGGCGACCTCGCCCGATTCGTCGGAGACTAAAACTGGTCCTTAGTACTTGGTCCTTGGTTCTTGGTCCGTCCGTAGTCCCTGGTCCGACGGTCCCCTGTACGACCCGAGCGGACAACGGACGAAGGACCGAGGACGGACCGAAAGGACCAGGGACGGACCAAGGACCAAGCACCAGGAACCAGGACCGTAACCTTCGTCCAAAACTGGTCCTTAGTACTTGGTCCTTAGTTCTTGGTCCGTCCGTAGTCCTTAGTCCGACAGCCCCCTGTACGACCCGACTGGACAACGGACGAACGACCGAGGACGGACCGAAAGGACCAGGGACGGACCAAGGACGGACCAAGGACCAAGAACCAGGAACCAAGGACCGTAACTTTCCACTCCCACCGCCCGTTACCCTGATCGAGACTCGAGAGACGGGTGAAGGCCAACGCAGACGAGGACGAGCGGACCCTCATTGAAGCGGCGCAGGCCGATCCTGCGCGGTTCGTGGATCTCTACGAACGACATTTCCATCGCGTCTACGCCTATGTCGCCCGCCGCACGTCCAGCCGCGCCGAGGCCGAGGATGTCACGTCCGAGGTGTTCGAGCACGCGCTGACACACCTCCGCACGTTCGAGTGGCGTGGTGTCCCGTTTCTGGCGTGGTTATTCCGGATTGCCGCGAATGCGCTGGCCGACCGCTGGCGGAGTACGTCGCGGGATTCCCACGAGCTGCCGGCTGACGTGCCCGATCGACACGAGGCCGAGGAGATCGAGCGGCGCGCGTGGGTCGCTCAGCTTGTCGAGCGTCTGCCGGATGCGCAGCGCCGGGTGATCGAGATGCGGTTCGTCGATCAGCGAAGCATTCGCGAGATCGCGCATGCGCTCGATCGTTCGGAAGGCGCCGTCAAGCAACTGCAGTTGCGTGCCCTGGAGAACCTGCGCAAGCACCTGGAGGGCCGCGATGGCTGACGAATCGCTCGTCGAGCGGCTGGATCGGACCATCGATGACGTGCTCGGTCGTCGTGATGCGAGTGCCGCGCTGCGTGATCCCGAGCTGGCGCCGCTGGCCGTGATCGCGGCGCAACTAAAACACGCGCCAAGCCCTGCGTTCCGTGAACGGCTGCTGGCGCAGCTGACCAGGAGAAAGACCATGACCACACTGGTACTCGAGCCAACGAAGATGCGCGAAGGCTTCACCACCGTGACGCCGTATGTGCGGATGCGCGAGGCGGGACTCCTCGATTTCCTGACTGCGGTATTCGACGCGAAAGAAACGTTCAGTCTCAAGGGCAGTGCCGGCGGCGTGCACCGGGAGGTCCGCGTCGGCGACTCGATGCTGATGATTGGTGAAGGCGGAGTCGAAGGGAATTTCCCGTTCTCGCCAGCGGCGTTTCACGTGTATGTGCCTGATGTGGATGCGACGTTCCAGCGAGCGATCGCGGCGGGTGCCTCGTCTCT
>DATCXH010000683.1:0-7145 GCA_036565925.1 Vicinamibacterales bacterium | reverse complement strand
CATGGAGCCGTGCCGCTGGCGCGACGCTTCCGAACAGACTGCTCGCGCCCATTGAGAAGGGACAACTGCCACTCCCAACTCGCGAGGTGCTCCGTCAATTACCCCGGCGGGGCGATCCAGGCGCGACCTCGGCGCCGTTACGCGACGAGAAACGCGAGCCCGGGCAAGACGGCGAAGGCACGACGCCGGGCAGCGTCGGCGTTACCGGCGGCGGGACGCTAAACGACTATCGTGCGTTCACGACCGCCTACGATCGCGTGGTCAACGCCGCCTCACTCGCCAGCCGCGAAGAGCTGGCCACGCTGCGATCACAGCTCGAGGCGGAGTTTGGCTCGATCCGCTCGATTGTCGCACGCCTCGCGAAGCGGTTGATGCGCCTGTTGATGGCGCGCCAGGTCCGCGAGTGGCGCTTCGATCTCGAGGAAGGCGTGCTCGACGGCTCTCGCCTGGCTGCGCTCGTCGCCAGCGGCGGGCGTGCGCGCCCATTCAAACAAGAGAGCGCGTCGCCGTTTCCCGGAACGGTCGTCAGCCTCTTGATCGATCACTCCGGCTCGATGCGCGGTCGTCCGATGTTGATTGCCGCGTTGACGGTCGAAGTCTTCGCCCAGGTGCTCGAGCGTTGCGGCGTGAAGTGCGAAGTCCTCGGGTTCACCACCCGCGATTGGAACGGCGGCGAGCCGGCGCGCGAATGGGCCGCCAACGGCTATCCGGAGAATCCCGGACGGCTCAATGCCCTCGAGCACATCATCATCAAAGGCGCCGATGTCCCGTGGCGACGGGCGCGCGTCGGGCTCGGGCTGTTTCTCCACGACGAAATGCTCAAGGAGAACATCGACGGTGAGGCGCTCGTGTGGGCACACGGCCGGCTGCTGGCACGCACCGAACCGCGCCGCATCCTGGTGGTCATCTCCGACGGCACTCCGATGGACGAAGCGACGCTCGCCGCCAACGGCCATGAGTATCTCGAGACGCATCTGCAGGTCGTGGTCGAAGATGTCGAGCGCCGTTCACGCGTGCAGCTCGCCGCCATCGGCATCGGGCACGACGTCTCGCTCATCTACAGCAATGCGACCACGATTGCCGGCATCGAGCAACTCGGAACGGCTCTCAGCCAGAAGCTCATGACGCTGCTCGGATCTGCGTGATCCAACCGCAGCACGATTGACAGGACGCGGCTCGGGCTGCGATCATAGGTGGAGATACTTGCAGCTCCAACTATGTTTGAAACCATTGCCGTCCTGACCACCCTCATCCTGGCCGTCGTCTTTGTGGTGTTGTTCTATATCGACCGTACCAGCCGAAACGAGGATAGCGAGCAGTCCAGGCTCTAAACCTCCGATTCAGCGGCGAGATTTACCGCCAGCTGCCTCAGCACCCGTGACGCCGCCGCGAGATCGGCGCTCGACACTGCATCGAGCGTTCGCCGCACGGCGGCTTCCACGGTTCCCGCTCTGCGTCGGTTCAACGTCCGTCCCTTCGCAGTGAGCGTCAGGTGCATGCGTCGCGTGTCACCCTGACTTCTCACCCTGCTGACCAGCCCCGAATCTTCGAGTCTATTCACGATCCCTGACACGGTCCCGGGGTCGAGGTGCAACAGCTCGGCGAGTTGCCCGGGCGTCAGGCCTGGTTGACGCCCGATGAAACGCACCGCCAGACGTTGCGGCGCAGTCAGTCCGAGCCGAGCGATCATGGCTTTCGAGACCCGGTGCAGCTCGTGATCCACGGCCCACATCAATCGGAGAAACTCCAGAACCGGATCGGACGCGGGGTCGTGCTGAAGAGAGCGCGTTTTCCTGGACGTGCTCGTGCGGCTCGATATCACGTGGCGCGAAGGCATCGCAGCACTGTAACCGACGGGCCGCGGGCCGATCCATGGCTGGATCAGGTGCGCACGGTGTGCGACTCTCGGAACTGCTGCATCGCGTCGTAAATCGCGCGCCGCACGCGATTCATCGCGCCGAGCGGACGATGGACGACGAGCGAATGCCACGGATTGAATGAGCTGCGCTCGCAGACGAGATCGCGGCCGGGCACGTCGATCGACTGGCGCGGAATCCGCATTTCCGCCACACGCACATACGGCGACTCGTGCTCACCCCACTCCACGCTCGCGTCCTCAATCGGCATCGTCCTTGCGTCGCGTTGAAACTGCACGCAGAAGTCGAGTGCGACGTCCTCCGTCGCGAGACGTCTGCGCAGCTCATCGTGGAGATAGCTATCGGTCACCGTCGGGCGACGCGATGGCGCGCGCGACACCGGACGAACGATGTACTTGACTGCGCGGCCGTCGCCAAAGAGGTACGGCGTCGTGCTCCAGTACGGAATGTCGAGATGACAGGATGGCTGCTGTCGTGACGCGAAGGCGATGCGTGCGGCACGCACGTGCGTGAGGAAATAACCCGCGCGGCGCCATCCGCCGGCTTCGACTGCACGCAGCAGATCGAGGAACTCGCGTGGGCCCGGCACCATCATGACCGGATGGCTGTTGAGCACGAAGTCCTGCACGTCGACGCCGAGGGTCAGGTTGTCGCCGCGCACGTCGCGGACTTTGATCGACATGCCGCGCACGTCCTTCTCACGATCGGACATCGTCGTCGCGTTGGCGAAGCGGATCCATGCGTTGTAGCTTCGCGGCTGCTGAAACAGTCCGACCTTGAGTTGGTCTGGGAGGCCGGTGACGACGGTGAACTCGGCTTCGACGCAACCGGATGCGCGTGCCTGGTTGAACCGGCGTATCGTGCCAGTCGGATGACGAGCGGCGCTCGCCGCTTTGAGGAAGGCGATGAAGTCCGCGGTGACGGCGGGTTCGTCAGGCGAGACGTCTTCGCGCGCGAGATCGTGCGGACCAGCCATGTCGGTCCTTGGGAGGATGATGGCGCATCATATACCTGTGGAGTCCGTCTTCGTGGTCACGTGCCCGTATTGTGGCGAGGAGGTCGAGATCTACCTCGAACCAGAGGTGCGCGGCTCGCTGGTTCAAGACTGCGAGGTGTGCTGCAACCCCTGGAACGTGTATGTCTCACCGGCCGACGAAGACGGCGAGCGATACGTGCAGGTCAGCCGTGGCGACGGCGCCGACTGACATAGGGGTCTGACCCGGGGTCAGACCCCGGACGACGTAGGGGTCTGACCCGGGGTCAGACCCCTCGCTGCGGCAACCTCAGCTGGACGGGCCACCGTCTGGTTGGCGTTGGTTTTTCGTCATCCCATTGTCAGCCCGAGCTTCAACCCCGTCGAGCTCGCGCTGCGCTTTTTGCTAACGAACATCGCAGATCTTGCTTTTCGATAAGAGCAACAGGCACACTGCATACAGTGGCACGCCACTTGGATCCCCTTCTAGCAATACCAACATGACAGTTCGCGTTGACACCCTAGATGCGCTGATCTCCGGCTCATCCAGCCGGACGGCTTCGTTCATTCGTTCCTTCTCGGCAGTCCTCGACCGTCTCGCCTCCTGGAGGCAACGGCGCTCGACACTCGTCATGAGTGACCAGTGGCTGCAGGAATATCGCTGGTCCGAACGCGATCAGCAGTACTAAGGCCCTGTCGCTCGGCGCGCCGACGCTTCGGCGCTGCAGGCGGCTCCTTTTTTGACCGTGTGTGCTCCCAGGCGTAGAGTTACGCCTGCCCGACGCGTCGGGCCACGTTCACTCGGAGACGCACATGCACCGACCGTCCATCGTCGCGCTCCTTGTTCTGATCTCGTTCGGCACGGCGATCCAAGCGCAGCGCGCCGCTTCGTCAAACGGATCCTCGTGGACCGCGCCGCGGACGCCCTGGGGCGATCCCGATCTGCAGGGGAACTACACGAACAAGTACGAGACGAGCACGCCCTTCGAGCGGCCGAAGGAATTCGAAGGACGCCGCATGGAAGACATCACCGCGCACGAACTCGCGGCAGCGGTGTTGCGGCGACAGGAAGACACGCTGGCGCGCGCCAAATTTTTCGGCGGCGATCCGGCGGGCCTCATCGGCAACTCTGCAGAGTTCCGCGACATCTACGAGATTACCAAAGGCACCCGTCCGTGGTTCGTCATCGATCCGCAAGACGGCAAGATCCCGCCGATCCTTCCTGAGGCACAAACGCGCATCGCCAACACACCGCGGACCGGCAGCTTCGGTAACGGCCCGTTCAACAGCCACGCAGATTTCAGCCTGTGGGATCGGTGCATCACGCGCGGCCTGCCGGGATCGATGCTGCCCGGGCAGTACGGCAACTCGTATGAGATCGTGCAGGGACCAGGCTTCGTCGCGATCCGGTACGAGATGGTGCACGACACACGCGTGATCCCGATCGGAAGTGCGTCGCGGGTTGGGCCGTCGATTCGCTCCGACATGGGCGTGCCGCGCGGCCACTGGGAGGGCCAAACGCTCGTCGTCGAGACGACGAACTTCAAGGCGCGAAGCGCCTATCGCAACGCGAACGCCGAGACTTTGAAATTGGTTGAACGGTTCACCCGCACCGCGCCAGACAAGATCGAGTGGACCGTAACCGTCGACGACCCCACCACGTGGTCACGCCCGTGGACATTCGCGATTCCCCTGACGATGAACGATCAGGAAGCGATCTTCGAGTACGCATGTCATGAGGGCAATCAGGCGATCAAGAACATCCTGAACGCCGCGCGCGCCGCGGAAGCCTCGGGCACCCGTTGACGTTCGCGGGGCGACGCATGGGTGGCCCTACTTCACATATTTCTTGACGCCCCGCGGTCCCACCTCGGCGCCCCAGATGTTGCCCTGTCGATCCACGGCGACGCCTTCCGCCGCGCTCGTGCCGGTCGCTTTCTCAACCGGATCCGGGATGAACGCGAAGACCTTGCCATCCTTCGCGCTGCCGACGCGGATCCCTCGCTTCCAGCCATCGTGATTGCGCGCCACCGATTCTGACTCCGAGTCGGCGACGTAGATGACATCATTCGCATCGATGTAGATGCCGCTCGGACGGCTGAACTGAGGCCACGACTCGAGCAGCTTTCCATCCTGGTCGTAGATCTGAATGCGATTGTTGGAGCGATCGCCAACGAACAGCCGGCCGCGCGAATCCATCGCGAGCGCGTGCGGTTGCTCCATCTCGCCGGGGCCGCTTCCCTTCTTGCCGAATGACTTGATGAACTTGCCGTCCTTCGTGAACTTCAGCACGCGCGCGTTCGCGCCGCCGTGTCCTTCCGAGACGAAGATGTCGCCGTTCGGTGCGACGAGCACGTCATTTGGTTGATAGAAGTAGTCGGGTTCCGCCGCGCCACCGGCTTTGCCGAGCGTCATCAGCAACTTGCCTTGCGGGCTGAACTTGAAGACCTGATGACCGCGCGTCGACCCTGGCAGGGGACCATTGCGCGACGCGGCAGGATTCGGTTGCCCGGGTGCCGCCTGCGCGCCGCGCGCTGGAGGCGCCGGCTGCGGCGCATCATCCTGTCCGTCGGTCACCCAGATGTTGCCATCGCGATCGACGTGCAACCCGTGCGGGAAGATGAGCATGCCTTGCGCGAAGCGCGCGACCAGTTTGCCGGTCGCATCGAACTTGAGGAGCGACGGCAGGCTCGACATCTGACCCGTTGCGCGATCGAGACACGTGTTCGCGCCGCAGCGCTCGCCAACCCATATGCTGCGTCCGTCGCGGTCGACATCGATGGCACTGGTCGATCCCCACGTTCGGCCGTCAGGCATTTTGAGAAACTGCTCGACCGTCTTATAGGGATTGGGCACCGTGTTCGTGGGCTCCGTCGTCTGCGCGGCTAGACGCACTGCCACGAGACACAGGACGGAGACGGCGAGCAACCCAGTTCTCATGAAATCCTCCCTTCCGCATTCCGAACGTCAACCACGCCACAGCCGCGAGACCAACGGCGACCATCGCCCATCGCAACAACAGATCGAGGAACGCGAGATCGAATACGGGCCATTGGTATTCGTACATCGCCAGACGGCCGCCGCGCTCGGTCATCCAGTGCCAACCGGTGTGCGCGACCAGAGCAGACAGCACGATCGTGCCGATACGCTCTGGCACACCATAGCGAAACATCGCATCGAGCGCCGGGATTGCCAACATCAGGACCAACAACTGTCCCAGTTCGACACCAACGTTGAACGACAGCAACGACGTCAGAACATGACTGCCGGCCAGCTGCAGTGAGTCGCGAAGCGCGAACGAGAATCCAAAACCGTGCACGAGGCCGAACGCGAAGGTGATGACCCAGCGGCGATTCAGTGCGGGCGCCACGATGTTCTCGAGCGCCATGTAGACGATCGAGGCGGCGATCAGCGTTTCGACGAGCGGCGGAAACCACAGCACCGACGGCGCCATGTCATACGCGGAGGCAATCAGCGTCACCGAGTGCGCGACGGTGAACGACGTCACGATGACGATCAGCGCACCGATGCGCCGGAACGGAATGACGAGGCACAGCAAGAACAGTAAGTGATCGACGCCGCCAAGGATGTGAAAGAACCCATCGACGACAAACCGCGACGCCGCCTGGAACCAACGCGGGTCGAGCCGGACGAAGCCGGAGTTGCCGTGAAACTGAAACGCGCGCTCGACCGGTAGGGCACCTCCTGTGGATGTGCCGTCGGTGGTGTCGATCGTGCGAAATCGCAATACCGTGACCGACCGCAACCCCGCTGTCTCGAAACGCGTGGAGATCGACACGCGCGACCGCGCAGACGCAATCGGGTACTCCAGCATCACGTCTACGAGTGCCTGACTCGTCGCGAGATCGACATCCTCAGAGAGCGGCTGGCTCGTGATGTGCGAGACCGCATGTTCGTATGAATCGAATGACGTGTCGGACGGCAGCGACACGCGCCCGCCAGCAATCCGCGGGCTGCCAAGCTGACGAGCGTCCTCGAACAGATCGACACGGCTGGCGATCCACCTCGCCGCCTGTTCGAGCGTTGCGGGAGACAACGCCGCGAGATCCAGCAGCGGTCCTTTCGCCGGCCACTCGATGTCGTTCACCGTCGATGCGACCGGCAGCCGGACGAGCAGACGCACACGCTCCGCGTCCTGCTGAAGAAAGGCCTGAATCCTGACGTCGCTCGGGATTTCGTGCGCAGAGAGGCGGACCGACGCCAGCAGCGCAGCCGAGATGAGAAGCACGCCGGCGATCTGCTTCACAGCGGGCAGATCAGTACTACAGGCGGGC
>DATCXH010000311.1:0-4960 GCA_036565925.1 Vicinamibacterales bacterium | reverse complement strand
GGCGGGTCGACCGGCCGCTACGCGCGTCTCGGCGACATCGTCACCGCGTCGGTGAAGGAAGCGACGCCGGATGGCACGGTCAAGAAGGGCCAGGTCGTGAAGGCCGTGATCGTGCGGACGCGCAAGGAGCAGCGTCGGCGTGATGGCAGCTAAATCCGCTTCGACCGCAATGCCGCGGTGCTGGTGAACGACCAGAACGAGCCGATCGGCACGCGCGTCTTCGGGCCTGTGGCGCGTGAACTGCGCGAGCGCCGGTTCATGAAGATCATCTCGCTCGCACCAGAGGTGCTGTAGGCGAGTCAGAAGACTCGCCTCTACGAGGGTTCGTAGTGGCGACTCTTTAGACCCGCCGAGGACAAGAACATGTCGAAATTGCAAACACCCATTCGCCGCAACGACAACGTCGTCGTCACGACGGGCAAGGATAGCGGTAAGCGTGGGCGCGTGTTGAAGGTGCTCCCGCTGAAGAACCGCGTGATCGTTGAAGGCGTGAACATGATCAAGCGCCACACGCGTCCGAACCCGCAGCGCAACGTCAAGGGCGGGATCATCGAGCGTGAAGGCGCGCTGCATGCCAGCAACGTGCAGCTGGTGTGCCCCGATTGCGGAAAGATCACCCGCATCGGCCATGAGATTCGCGGCGATCGAAAAGTGCGTATCTGCCGGAAGTGCGAGGGAGTGGTCGACAAATGAGCCGCCTGAGAGAACGCTATCAAAAGGAAGTTGCGCCGGCGCTCAAGAAGGAATTCGGCTACAAGAACGTGATGGCGATCCCCAAGATCGAAAAGGTGGTCGTCAACATGGGCCTTGGCGAGGCGACGTCGAACGCCAAGCTCGCCGATGTCGGTGCCGACGAGTTGGGTCGCATTACCGGCCAGAAGGCCGTGATTCGCCGTGCCACCAAGTCGATCGCGCAGTTCAAGCTGCGCCAGGGTATGCCGGTGGGTGCGATGGTCACACTGCGGGGCGAGCAGATGTACGAGTTCCTCGACCGCCTGATCACGATCGCGCTGCCACGCGTGCGCGACTTCCGCGGCGTGTCGCCGAAGGGATTCGACGGTCGCGGCAATTTCACGATGGGTCTCCGCGACCAGCTGCTGTTCCCCGAGATCGATTACATGAAGGTGGACAAGGCGCGCGGTATGAACGTGTCGGTGGTGACGACGGCGCGCACCGACGAAGAAGCACGGAAGCTGCTCCAGTTGTTGGGCATGCCGTTCCGGACGAACTAGAGGACGCAGATGGCTACAACCGCCAAGGTCGCCAAAGAAGAGAAGACGCTGAAATACAAGATTCGGCATCGCAACCGCTGCAGACTGTGCGGACGGCCGCGGGCGTTCATGCGCAAGTTCGACATGTGCCGCCTGTGCTTCCGCAAGCTGGCGCTCGAGGGCGATGTCACCGGTGTCACAAAGAGCTCCTGGTAGGGCTCGAGCGAGAGAACAGAGATATGACAGACCCGATTTCGGACATGCTCACGCGCCTTCGCAATGCCGTGTCGGCGAAGCATTCCCGCGTCGACATGCCGGCCAGCAAGCTGAAGGCGGAGATTGCGCGAATCCTCCAGGATGAGGGCTACATCCAAGGGTTCCGGATCGTCGAAGAGCCGGCGGAAAAGGCCGGCCGCCAGCCGCGGCAGGTGATCCGTGTGTTTCTGAAGTACGGCCCTCACGGCGAGAAGGTGATGACCGGCCTCGAGCGCATCAGTCGTCCAGGCCGCCGTGTCTATCTCGGCGCCGAGGACGTGCCCAATGTGCTCGGCGGTCTCGGCACCAGCATCCTGACGACCTCGCGCGGGGTGATGACCGGTCGCGCGGCCCGCAAGGCCGGTGTCGGCGGTGAAGTCCTCTGCAATGTTTGGTAAGCCTGCAATGTTTAGTCAGCAGCGTGGTGATGTGTCATGTCACGTATAGGTAAGAAACCCATCGCGATTCCCAAGGGCGTCACGGTGAAGATCGCGTCCGACGCCATTGAGGTGCAGGGCCCGAAGGGCAAGATGCGGCAGCAGGTGCCGCCCGGGATTCTGTTCGCTCAGGAGGACGGCTCGCTCGTCGCGAAGCTGTCGCGCGAAGATCCGGAGCTTGGCAAGTTCCACGGCCTGGCTCGCAGCCTCGTGGCCAATGCCGTTGCCGGTGTCACCGACGGTTTCAAGAAAGAACTCGACATCGTCGGCGTCGGTTATCGCGCGGAGCTGAAGGGC
This sequence comes from Vicinamibacterales bacterium, assembly GCA_036565925.1. GTDB lineage: Bacteria > Acidobacteriota > Vicinamibacteria > Vicinamibacterales > UBA2999 > Gp6-AA40. The sequence goes on along the minus strand of DATCXH010000311.1, from coordinate 2,760 downwards.
AAGCAGGTGGTGTTCGCGCTCGGCTACTCGCACCCGGTGGTCTTCGACATCCCGACCGGGATCGACATCGCCGTGGATAAGCAGACGCACATCACCGTCACCGGTGTGGATCGTCAGCTGGTCGGGCAGGTTGCGGCCAACATCCGCCGTATGCGCAAGCCGGATCCCTACAAGCAGAAGGGCGTCCGCTACACCGGCGAGCAGCTGAAGAAGAAGGTCGGAAAGACAGGGGCCAAGTAGAGGCGGGTCTGCAGACCCGCCGAGGATCGATATGAGGATCAAAACCAAAGACGATCGCCGCCAGCGCATCAAGTACCGCATTCGGCGCCGCGTGAGCGGTTCTGTCGAGCGGCCGCGCCTCACGATCTTCCGCAGCGTCTCACACATGTACGTGCAGGTTGTCGACGATGCCAGCGGCAAGACGATTGCGTCGGCCTCCACGGTCGAGCCCTCGGTGAGGGGTGCGCTGCCGAAGAAGGCCACCGGTGGAAATGTCGAGGGCGCGAAGGCGATTGGCAGGACCATCGCCGAGCGATTGATCGAGAAGGGCGTCAAGCGCGTCGTATTCGATCGCAACGGATTTCTCTATCACGGGCGTGTGAAGGCAGTGGCTGACGCGGCGCGCGAAGCCGGTCTGGAGTTTTAGTCGCATGGCACTCATGAATCGGATGCGTGAGAAGGTCGATCCGTCGCAGCTCGAGATCAAGGACACCGTCGTCTCGATCAATCGTGTGACGAAGGTCGTCAAGGGTGGCAAGAACCTGAGCTTCAGCGCGTTGGTCGTCGTCGGTGACGGTCATGGCGTGGTGGGCTTCGGGGTTGGCAAGGCGAAGGAAGTGCCCTCGGCGATCAAGAAGGGGATTGAGGCCGCGAAGAAGAACCTGATCAAGGTGCCGCTGAAGGGGACGACGATCCCGCATCAGGTTGTGGGGCGCTTCGGCTCGGGCAGCGTGCTGCTGAAGCCGGCACCGGAAGGCACGGGCCTGATCGCCGGCGGCGCGGTGCGCGCGGTGGTTGAGAGCGCCGGGATTCAGAATGTGCTGACCAAGTCGCTCGGTTCGGCGAACCCGCACAACGTCGTGCGGGCGACGTTCGCAGGCCTGATGGATCTGAAAGATCCGGCGCAGGTGGCGCGGTATCGGGGCAAAGAAGAAGCAGAGCTTGTTGGCGCCTGACGCGGCAACGAGACAAGGTCAAAGGGCAAAGGTCGAAGGCTAATGGCCAAGAACGCTGCGAAGAACACCGCGGGGAAGAAGCTGAAGATCACGCTCGTCAAGAGCACGATCGGCTTCAATCGCACGCAGGATGAGACGGTCACCGGACTGGGACTGCGGCGAATCAATCACTCGGTGGAGTTGCCGGACACACCGGAGACTCGCGGGATGATCCACAAGGTCCGTCACCTGGTCACGGTTCAGGAATAACGCCGATGGATTTGAGTAATCTGAAGCCCTCTGAGGGCTCGAAGAAGAACAAGAAGCGCGTCGGCCGCGGTCATGGGACCGGGCAGGGTGCGCAGGCGGGACGTGGACACAAAGGTGCGCAGTCGCGATCGGGCTTCAAGTTCAAGCGCGGTTTCGAAGGCGGCCAGATGCCGTTGCACCGTCGCGTGCCGAAGCGCGGGTTTCACAACCCGTTCCGCACCGAGTATGCGGTGGTGAATCTCGATCTGCTCGCCGATCGTTTCGAGGCAGGCACCGTGATCACACCAGAGTTGCTGCGCGAGCGCGGCCTGATCCACAGCACGCGTCAGCCGATCAAGGTGCTGGCGCGTGGCGACGTCTCGAAGAAGCTGACCGTGCGCGCACACAAGTTCAGTGGCAAGGCCGCCGAGAAGATCGCGGCCGCCGGTGGAACCGTCGAGGTACTCGGGGCCAAGTAGAGCGGGGTCTTGAGACCCCGCGGTAGTAAGGCCGGGCCAAGAGGCCCGGATTGGAAGACGTATGGAGAACCCGCTCAAAAACCTGTTCGCCGTCAGTGACCTGCGGAACCGAATTCTGTTCACGCTGGCTCTGCTCGGTGTGTACCGGGTCGGGAACCACATTCCGACGCCGGGCGTGAACCAGGAAGCGCTGCGCTTGTTCGCCGAACAGGCGGCCAGCTCGATGTTCGGTCTCTATAACATGTTCACCGGTGGCAGCCTCGCGCGAGTGACGATCTTCGCGCTCGGCGTCATGCCGTACATCAGCTCGTCGATCATCATCCAGCTGCTGACGGTGGTGTGGCCGTACCTCGAGCGCATTTCGAAGGAAGGCGAACTGGGCCGGCGCAAGATCACGCAGTACACCCGTTACCTCACGGTGGTGCTCGCCGTCGTCCAGTCATTTGGCTACGCAATCTGGCTCGAGCGCTCGACGGAGGCGCCGGGCGGTCTGCCGCTCGTCTTCGATCCCGGCTGGGGCTTCCGGATGATGTGCGTCCTGACGCTCACCACCGGAACGATGTTCGTGATGTGGCTCGGCGAGCAGATCACCGAACGCGGTATCGGCAACGGGATGTCGCTGCTGATCTTTGCCGGGATCGTCGTCAACTTCCCGAACGCTGTCCTCAACACGTTGAGTCAGGTGCAGACGGGACAGATTGGACCGCTGCGCATCCTCTTTCTGCTGGCGATGGCGATCATCGTGATTGGCGCGATCGTGTTCGTGGAACGCGGTCACCGACGGATCGTCGTGCAGTACGCCAAACGTGTCGTCGGCCGCCGTCAATACGGCGGGTCCAGCACGCACATCCCGCTCAAGGTGAACACGGGCGGCGTGA
>DATCXH010000909.1:0-21052 GCA_036565925.1 Vicinamibacterales bacterium | reverse complement strand
CCATGGACTGTCAGGTGTTGCAGCTGTAGGCCGGGGCTGATCTGCAGTTGTAGTCCGGGTCCTGATCTGCAGTTGTCGGCCGGATCCTGATTTACGGACACGGCACTGTAAGTCATTTACCCTCAGCAACTTACTTCCGATCCGCAAGATATCTGACGATGACCGTCATTTCGTCCGGTTTGAGTGCCTCACCAAACGCGGGCATGTTGGCGGCGGGATCGACGGCGTCCGGCTGCGTGATCCACTCGTGCAGCCACATCGCATCACGAGTCCGGCCGATGTGGGTCAAATCTGGCCCGATCGAGCCGCCTTCCCCGTCGATCATGTGGCAGTTCGCACAGTACCGCCCCATGACGCGCGCCGCGACTCGCGTCTCGTCACTCACGGACGGCACGGGCACTCCAGCGCGTACTTTTTTCAGATAACTCGCGATCGAACGCGCCTGCCCGTCGCTCATGCCGCCAAGCGGCGGTTCACGCAAGCCGGGCGCAATCATCTGCGGATCGCGCACGTGGGCAATCAGCCACTCGGGATCGCGACGCAGGCGCAGCTCGGCGATCGGCCCGGCCGCGCCGCCATCCACATGGCATGTCAGGCAGCGCTGATCGCTCACGAACTCGTGTCCCGCGAGCGGCAGCGGACCCCAGACCGCCGGATTCGCGTGAGCGGGCGTGTCCTTGTATCCGAGGTAGGTGAGGACGATGATCCCGCTGCCAATGATGGCGAAACCCGCGAACACGAGCGGCCGCTTGAGAAAGTGGCGGTCGGGGCGTCGATCGATGAACGGCAGCAGGATCAGCACGCCCACCACCAGTCCCGGAATCACCATCGTCGCCAGCGGTTCGAGCGGACCGGGGAAGTACTTCAGCAGCTGAAAGAGACTGAGGAAGTACCACTCGGGCCGCGGCACGTAGCTCGCATCCGATGGGTCGGCGACCTGATCGAGCGGCGTGTTGAACAGAATCGCAAACGTCATCAGCACCGTGAACACCAATGCGCCGGCGATCGTGTCCTTGAGTGCGTGATAGGGATAGAAGGGCTTCGGCTGGCCAGGCACTGGCTTCAGCGCACCGGAAATGCCGTGACGGCGCATCAAGAACAGGTGCGCGATGACAAAGACGATGAGCGACGCGGGCAACAGGAAGACGTGCACGGCGTACCAACGCAGCAGCGTCAACGAACCCAGCGCTTCACCGCCTCGCATCAAACCGGCGATGTACTCGCCCATCGGTCCGCTGCGCGCGATATTGATGGTGACTGTGGTTGCCCAGTACGCCTTCTGATCCCACGGCAGAAGATACCCGGTCAACGCGAACCCGAGGATCACGAGCAGCAGGACGACACCGGTGATCCACGTCACCTCGCGCGGCTTCTTGTACGAGCCGAGCGCGACAACGCGAAGCATGTGAATCACGGCCGCGACAACGATGAAGCTCGCGCCGAAGAAATGCAGACCGCGCAACACGCGTCCGAACGTGATGCGCTCCATGATGAAGCGAATGCTGTCGTAGGCGTGTTCCGGCGACGGCACGTAGTACATCGCCAGCACGACGCCGGTGATGAGCTGTACTGTGAGCAGCATCAGGAGAATGCTGCCGGTCACGAACCACCACCCGACGCCCGCTTGAATCGGTTCTTCGAGAAGATGCGCACGGCCCGTGCGCCAGCCCGTACGCGAGTCGAGCCAGTCGAGCAGATCGTTCACGGGTTTCATCAGACTTGGATAAAGACCTTATCGCCGTCGATCTTCGTGGCCAGCTTCGGCAGCGGCGCCGGGGGCGGACCTGACTTGACCTGACCGAGGTGATCGTAGGTGCCGCCGTGACACGGGCAGCGCAGTTCGCGTGCCTCGGCGTCCCACCTCACGCGACATCCGAGGTGCGTGCATGTCGGGTCGAGCGCGGTCACGGAAGCTTCGCCGGTCTTCACGAGAAACACCACGCGTCGCTCGATGATTTGGCTGTAGCCGTCCTCACGTACCACGCGCAGCGCGATCGGCGTGGGCGCATTCTCAGCAAGACCGCTGAGACTGGCGCCGGGCAGCCAGCGCTCCTCACGTCGCGCCAAGCTCGGCGACACGATCGAGCCGCCGAGCACGACGCCCAGCGTGCCGCCAATAGCGGCCTGGATGGTCTTGACGACGCGGGCAAAGAACTGCCGGCGTTGGGGCTCGCGCGTAGTGTCCATTTATGCAGGGTCCGTTTTCAGGATACGTATAGCTTTACGGCAGGCGTTTACTGTCATGCGCTCGAGACCTGGCCCGGTTTGGAAAAACCAGCAAAACCAGCCCCAGGTCTCGACCGCCCCTGCCCACGCGCATCACCAAAGCAATTTCGTCGCCGGGGCAGAACGAAAAATCTCGCAGCCCGTGCGCCCGCTATTTGGGCGGCACGACAGGAATCGCGCCCGGGAAGACATAGGCGTACAACATCGAAATTACGCCCATCACCGCCATCAGCAGGACGCTGTGCTTGATGGTGAAGCGGAACAGCCGGCTTTCATCCGCAGTCGACATACCGGTCGCAGCAACCGCAACCGCGATGCTCTGGATCGAAATCATCTTGCCCATGACACCGGCCGCGGAATTCACCGATGCGGTGAGAATGGGGCTGAGACCAAGTGCATTCGCGGTGACCACTTGCAGGTTACCGAACAGCGCGTTCGCTGACGTGTCACTGCCGGTGAGGAACACGCCGAGCCACCCGACAACCGCGCTGAAGAACGGGAAGGCGAAGCCAGTGGCCGCCAACTCGAGGCCGAGCGTCGATGTCATGCCCGAATAGTTCATGACGTAGGCCAAACCAAGCATGCATGCGATCGTCACGAGGGCTAACTTCAGCTGCTTGAACGTATCGATGTAGACGCTCACGACCTTGCGGGGTCGTACGCGGAGCACGATCGCGGTCGCGATGATCGCGAACAAGCACGCGGTGCCCGATGCGCTCAGCCAGTTCAGCTCGTAGAGCGCGGCATACGGCGCGGGAGCGGGCACGACGGGCGGCACGCGCGTGATCAAGTTGTGAAGCCCCGGCACCATCAGTCGCGACGCGAGCGGGCCAGTGCCGGCAACTATCGGCAACGACGGGAGCAAGCTGTCGCCCAGACGATTGATGCTCGGCTTGATCGAGGCCTCACCCCAGAGCAGCACGAACACCACGAGCAGAAGGTAGGGCGACCATGCCATGACGACCTCCGCCGGCGTGTGCTTGTGCCCCACCGCCGTCACAGGCTTATCACCCTCCAGGCGCATGATCGTCTTCGGTGTCCACAGCTTCAGCACCACCACCATGACGACGATGCACGTCAATGAGCTCAAGATATCGGTCAGTTCAGGCCCCATGAAGTTCGACACGTAGAACTGCATGCCGGCGAACGACACACCACAGGCGACGATCGCCGGCCACACTTCGAGTGCGCGCCGGCCGCCCGCCATCACAACGATGAGATAGGCGGGAATGATCACCGAGATCATCGCGCACAGACGGCCCACCATCGCGCTGAGCGGCAACACCGGCAGGCCGGTGACGTTGGCCAGCGTCGTCACAGGAATGCCGATCGATCCGAAGGCGACCGGCGCGGTGTTCGCGAGCAGACAGATGCCGGCGGCGTAAAACGGATTGAACCCGAGACCGGCGAGCATCGCACCTGACACGGCGACCGGCGCCCCGAATCCAGCGGCGCCCTCGATGAACGCGCCGAATGAGAACGCGATAAACATCGCCTGCAGACGGCGGTCCGTCGTCAGACCGCCGATCGAGTCTTTGATGATCTCGAACTTGCCGGTGTCCACTGCGAGGCGGTACAGCATGATCGACGTGAAGACGATCCAGGCGATCGGGAACAGACCGAACGCGGCGCCATAGATCGCGGAGATGAAGGCCAGCTGCGCCGGCATTCCATACACCACAAGGGACACGAGGAGCCCCGCGGCGAGCGCCGTCAAGGCCGACATCCACGCCGCCTTCCTGAACACGCCGAGCATAAGGAACAGCACGACGATCGGAATCGCTGCAAACAGTGCGGAGATCCCGAGACTTCCGGCGACCGGCTCATAGTTGTGCTGCCACATAGCTCCTCTTCGCTGGTTGGTGGTTGATCGTTGGTGTTTCGTGGTTAAACGCCGGGGCGCAACAAGCCACCACGAACCTTAACCACGAACCACTGACCTTCAGCCACTAACCGTTCCGCGGATCGACGCCATGAATAGATGCGTCGATCAATTCAATGGGATGGAAAATCGGCCAGTCGTGCCCGAGACCTCGGGCGGCTGCGGCAATCTGCAGCGTGCACCCGGGGTTGGCCGTGGCAATCATATCCGGCGAGAGCGCCGCGATGTGACGGACTTTGCGCGCTCCGAGTTGCGCGGCCGGATCGGGCTGTACCAGGTTGTAAATCCCGGCGCTGCCGCAGCAAATATCGGATTCGGCTGGTGTGAGCAGCTCGATACCGGGAATCCCCTGCAGTAATGCGCGGGGCTGGGCGCGCACGCCTTGACCGTGCGCCAGATGACAGGCGTCGTGATAGACCACGCGGGCCCTGAGTGGACGACGGACGGCTCGCTGCTCTCCGAGGTCGGCGAGCAACTCGGTCACGTCGCGAACCTTTGCCGCGATCGCCTTCGCACGGGCCGCCCACGCCGGGTCGTCAGCGAACAACTCACCGTATTCCTTCATCGCCGAACCGCAGCCCGCCGCGTTGACGACGATCCGGTCGACGCCAGCCTTCTCGAACACTTCGATGTTGTGTCTGGCGAGCGCTCGGGCCTGCTCGATGCGACCAGCATGAAGCGGCAACGCACCGCAGCAGCCCTGGCTCACAGGTGCACTCACGCTGCATCCTTCCGCAGCCAGCACGTGCACCGTCGCCTGATTCACCTTCGAAAATGAGAGCCGCTGCACGCACCCTTCGAGCAGCGCCACCTTGAGCCGTTCGGATCCGACAGCAGGCGTCAGCTCAGGCAACCGCTGAAACAGCCCCGCCCACGTGACCGGCGGCGCCAGCGTAATCGCCGCCGCAAGACGGCGCCACAGGCTTCCCTCGGTCACCTCCGGACGCGTACTGACCCGTGCCGTCGTCTTCGAGCCACCCGTGATGGCGCGTATTACGGGACCAAATACGAGGAGCGGCAGCATCGCGAGGCGCATCCGCGCCGGATATGGCACGATCGCCATCAGCACCGATCGGAACAGTCCATCACCGGCATCACGCGTATAGCGATGCTCGATCTGCGCGCGCTGCTTCTCGATGAGCGGCGCATATTGGACGCCCGAGGGGCACGCCGTCACGCATGCGAGGCACCCGAGACAGCGATCGAAGTGCTCCACGAAGGACGAAGTCGTTTCGACGCGTCCCTCATTGCCGGCCTTCATCAGGTAAATGCGTCCACGCGGCGAGTCCATTTCCTCGCCCCACAGAAGGTAGGTCGGGCACGTCGGCAGACAGAAGCCGCAGTGCACGCATTTATCAATCAGCGCGGGTGATGGGCGTTCGGAACCTGTGTTCACTTTGGAAGTTGGTCGTTGGTAATTGGGAGTTTAGATCGGGCCTCTACCTGCGTTCAGGATCCCAGCCGGGTCGAACATACCTTTCAGTGCGCGAGCAGCATCCGACGCGCTCGGTGCCGGTCCCCACACATCGATGTGCTGCTTCAAGTCGTGCGAGGCACGCAGCACCGACACGTTACCCACCCACACACTGGACCGCAGCCGCTCGACGACCGCTACTTGCGTGCGCACGTCACCATCGACGCGCAAGAGACCGGCGCCAACACCCACACGCCCACACATGACGATGGATCCGGCGATCTGCTGCACATCGTGCATGAGCGTTGTGATGTCACTCAGTCTCGCCGGCAACCAGCCAAAACGAATCACGGCGCCCGAACCGGCCCATGGCGATCGCACTTGATCGACCCACCGGTCCATTTCCGGATCGCCGGTCACCACAGCGGACGGTCGCGACAGCAGTCGCTGCGCCGACTCGACTTGTGCGCTCACGGCTTCGGGACTCGAGGCAAACAGCAATCGCAGCCGATACTGCCCGCCATCGAGCATCACATCGAATGCCATCGGCTCGATCTGCGACGCAGACATTGTCATCACATCTTGCGCCAGCACCTCCCCATCGTCATACGACGCGTCGACTGTGGCCGATGCTTGTGGAATCGGCAGCAGCTTGAAGGTGGCATCGACGATGGCGGCAAACGTGCCGAACGATCCGCTGGCAAGCTTGCCGAGATCGTACCCGGCGACGTTCTTCACAACATGACCGCCGGCCTTGACGATTCGTCCGTCGGTGAGTGCGAGCGTGACGCCGATCAGCAGGTCGCGTGGTGTGCCGTAGCGATGACGCACCGGGCCGGAATCATTCGTTGCGACGATCCCACCGATCGTGGCCGCGTCGAACGCACTCTCAATCGGCAGCCACTGCCCATGCCGCGCGAGTTCGCGATTCAGTTGCGCAAGGGTCACGCCGGCGTGCACGGTCGCCGTCATGTCGCCGTGGCGATGGACCAGCAACGTGTTCAGTCTTGCCGTACTGACGATCAGATCAATCGCTGCTGGAGTTCGACCCCATCCGAGCTTCGTGCCGCCGCCGCGAAGCACGGAGATGTGCTGGTCACGTGATGCGGTCTGCAGCGTGGCCGCAAGCTCATTGGCGTCGGCCGGCTCGACGACGTGGCGAGGCACAACGTCATCGACAGCGTCCACCCCGCTCCCTTGTCTCGTCAGGGCTTCAACCATCAGAAACGATCAGCCAGGCCGGCTGCTTCAACGGGATGCTGCCGGTATGGACCGGGCACCTCACCACAGAGCCGTGGCGTGGGTAGCACCTTGCCAGGATTACACAGGCGGCGCGGATCGATCGCATCGCGCAGCTTCTGCATCACGTCGAGGTCATCATCGGAAAACATGCGCGGCATGTAGTCCTTCTTGTCGGCGCCGACGCCGTGCTCACCGGTAATCGAGCCGCCCGCTTCGACGCAGTAGGTCAGGATCTCCCCGGCGACTTCTTCGGCAAGCATGGCCTGCCCGGGAATCCGTTCGTCATAACAAATCAGCGGATGAAGATTGCCGTCGCCGGCGTGAAAGACGTTGCCGATCGGGAGACCCGATCGCTGACTGAGGGCGGCGATGCGGCCCAGCACTTCAGGCAGTTTGGTGCGCGGTACGACGCCGTCCTGCACGTAATAGTTCGGCGACACGCGCCCCATCGCGGCAAAGGCCGCCTTGCGCCCTTTCCAGATGCGCATCCGTTGCGTGTCGTCGGGCGCCACTTCGACCGTCGTCGCGCCAGCACGGCGACACGTGTCCTCGACCACCACAAACAATTCGCGCACCTCCGACGATGGTCCATCCAGCTCGACGATCAGGATCGTATCGGCTGGTGGAAAGTTCGGGTGAACGGCCGCTTCCGCAGCGCGAATCGCCACCGCGTCCATCATCTCGACCGCGGCGGGAATGATGCCCGCACGAATGATGTCCGATACTGCCGCTCCCGCTTCACTGATGGTGTTGAACGCGGCCAGCAGTGTCTGCACGCTCTCCGGCTTGCGCAAGATACGAACGATCACCTTCGTCACGACGGCCAGTGTGCCCTCACTCCCGACGATCAGGCCGAGCAGATCGGGCCCGGGGGCATCGGGTAATGGGCTGCCAATCTGGACGAGCTCACCATTCGGGAGTACTGCTTCAACGGCAACGACGTGATGGACGGTGAACCCGTACTTCAGGCAATGCGCGCCGCCCGAGTTCTCGGCGACGTTGCCGCCGATCGAGCACACCTGCTGACTCGATGGATCTGGCGCGTAGTAATAGCCGTAGGGCGCGACCTGCCTGGTGATCTCGAGATTGGTGACGCCGGGTTCCACCGTCACGCGGCGATTGGGAATGTCGACATCGAGCACTCGGTTGAGCCGGGCGAGGCTGATGACCACGCCACCCGGAACGGGGAGCGCTCCGCCCGAGAGTCCCGTGCCGTGTCCGCGCGCGACGAAGGGCACACCTTCCCTGGCGCACAATCGCACGACGGCCTGGACCTCTGCCGCTGATCCCGGCAGCACGACCAGCGCGGGTGTCTGACGCAAGTGCGGCAGCGCATCGCACTCGTACGTCAGCAGTTTGATCGCCTCGCGCAGTACGTTTTCTGCTCCGGCGACGCGGCAGAACTCCTCGACGAGACGTTCTTCCATTGATGGGCCAATGGTACACTGCCAGCTCGTAGCGGGTCGCTCGTTGCGAGTAGCTTCGAGGTGCTACCGGCCGCCAGCGACCACCTACCAGCTGGCATGAGAGTAAAACTCGATTACGGAACCGATGGGCTCGAGGTTGATCTTCCGGATGAACGGGTCACCGTCATCGAGCCGATCCCAAGGCCCGCAGTCCCGGATCCACACGCCACCCTGCTCAGCGCGATCCGGGCGCCGCGCGATCGTCCGCAGCTCGGTGAGTTCGTGCGCACCGGCCAGCGAGTCGCCATTTCGGTGTGCGACATCACTCGCGCGCAGCCGCGGCGCGACATGCTGCGTGCGCTCTTCGAGGAGATGCCGCAAGTCCGGCCCGAAGACGTCACCATCCTCATCGCCACGGGCACACATCGGATCAACACGCCGCCGGAGCTCGAACGCATGCTTGGCCGCGACATCCTGAACCGATATCGCGTGATCAATCACGATTCGCGGGATCCGTCATCGCTCGGACGCGTCGGCGTGACATCGACCGGCGTCGAGGTGTTCCTCAACACGGCGTGGCTCGACGCCGACGTGCGCATCACGACTGGGTTCGTCGAACCGCATTTTTTTGCGGGGTTCAGCGGCGGGCCCAAGATGATGGCTCCAGGGCTCGCAGGCCTGAAGACCGTGATGACGCTCCACGACGTCCATCACATCGGGCATCCACTCGCGACGTGGGGTGTCACCGAAGGCAATCCCGTCCACGACGATGTCCGCGAAATCGCGCGGATGGTGCCGGTGCACTTCGCGGTCGACGTGACGCTGAATCGTGAGCAGCAGATCACGGCTGCGTTTGCCGGCGACATCCTGACCGAGCACCGCGCGGCGTGCGCACACGCAAAGGCGACGGCGATGCGTCAGGTTCCGGCGCCATTCGACGTCGTGCTGACAACGAACTCCGGATATCCGCTCGATCAGAACCTGTATCAAGCAGTCAAGGGCATGTCGGCGGCCGCGAAGATCGTCAAGACCGGCGGCACGATCGTTTGCGCTGCTGAATGCCGCGACGGTCTTCCGTCACATGGCTCGTACGGCGCGGTCCTCGCGTCAGCATCATCACCCGCCGCACTGCTCGAGATGATTTCGTCACCCGGCTACTCGGTCCCCGACCAGTGGCAGGTCCAAGTCCAGGCGCAGATTCAAACCAAAGCGCAGGTGATGGTGAAGACCCACGGGCTTGGTCCCGACGAAATTCGCGCCGCGCACTTCATTCCGATCGACGATGTCGCAGCGTCCGTCCGAGACATCCTGCGACGCGCTGGACACGCCTCGACGCTCTGCGTGCTGCCGCAAGGTCCGCAAACGATCCCATATCTCCCCGACTAGGGCGCAAGGATCCTTCAACGATCGAACAGGACTAATCGTTCAGCTCTACTCGCTTCGCGTCGATGCGAATGCCAGTGCTGGTCGACGCAACGCGTCCGCTCAGACTGACATGCTGACCACCCTTGAGCGAGGGCGTCCCAGCAGGACCGACTACTGCGACCTTGTCCCCGCCGTCCTTGACCCAGAACGAGTTCCCGTTCGCCGACTCGACTTCCACGTCCTTCAGCTCGACGCGTTGCCCTGCGACAGCGCGCTGTTCGTGGGTGAACTCCGACAGCCTCGTCACGACGTCTGCACCTTTATTACGAAGCTCGTCGTCGGTGCTCCTGAACTTCGGCTGAGGATCGCGATCAGCGGGCAACTTCGAGTGTTGGATTGCCGAGCGATCGGCTGTGAAGTCGGGGTCGGACGGACGAGTAATCATCCTGTAGGCAAAAATTCCGAGCACGATCAACAGCACGAAAGCGAGAGCGCCGATGAGTATTCCATCCGGCAATCGCCGCGTGGGTGGTTTGATTGGGCTCCTCATTGTTGGGGGCTGAGCCATGAGTGCCTCCGCAACGACCTTCTGCAGAAGGCGTACCCGCGGAATCGAAGAGGCAACACCTGATCTGCTGTCACAAAGGCGTCACGGTCATTACTCGAAGTTCATCGGTCGATCACCCGACGCTCATGGACCACTAAGACACTCGTCTTACGTGGCCAATGCCCCCTCATCGACGTTTAGATCATTTTTACGTGGGCATTGAGTCCAGGTTTGCCGAGGTTCACGTATGAGTACTCGCATTGTTGTCCTCGTCGTCGCAATGACGTTAGGCATGTCACAGTTGGCTTTGGGACAGGAGACGACCGGCACCATCTCCGGACGCGTCGTCGATTCGCAGGGACTTCCAGTTCCCGGCGCTACAGTCATCGCGACTGGCCCACAAGGGAACAAACAGGCCGTCACCGACGGGAACGGTAACTTCACCGTTCCGTTTCTGACCCCGGGCACGTACGCCGTGCGCATTGAGCTTCAGGGTTTCACGCCCTTCATGCGAGAAGGCTTGGTCGTAAGCCTCGGTCAGACGGTAAACATTCCGGCGACCATGACCGTTGGCGGGTTGGCTGAGACCGTCGAGGTCCGCAGCACGCCTGACACGATCAACACGCGCAGCACTACCACAGGCGCGATCATCTCGAGCGAGCAGCTGCAGAACATCCCGGTCGGACGGAACGTCAGTCAAACGCTCTACCTCGCTCCAGGGGTCACGAGCTCGAACACGGCTGGCGTGAACAATCCGTCCATCTCTGGCGGAAGCGGGCTGGACAACCACTACGTGATTGATGGTGTCAACGTCACGAATCAGGGATACGGCGCGCTCGGGTCGTACTCGATCGTGTTCGGATCGTTGGGAAATGCCACGCCGTTCGACTTCATTCAGGAAGTGCAGGTGAAGACCGGCGGCTATGAGGCCGAGTTCGGCAACGCCACCGGTGGCGTGGTCAACGTGATTACCAAGAGCGGCTCGAACAACATCAACGGAGCGATCTTCGCCTACGGCCGTCCCGATGGTCTCGAGAGCGACTGGAAGCAGTTTCAGAGCGATAACGGCAGCGTGCAGACCACCGGGTCACACTATTTCGATGGCGGGGTCGAAGCTGGCTTGCCAATCGTAAGAGATCGTCTGTTCGCCTTCGGTGCCATCAACCCGTCGAGGAACGTGACATTGCTTCACGCCCCGGCTGGGTTTCCGCTCGAGAGCCTGGGCGACGTCGAACGTGTACGCAACACGATGACATACTCGGCGAAGGCCACGTGGCAGGCGACAGCCGAGCATCGTCTCGACGTTTCGTTTTTCGGAGATCCGTCGAAGGGCGACAACGGCCCGCAGCGCGCCTCCGCGCTCCTCGTACCGGATACCTCGTCCTACAGCGAGCTCACCTACGGTGGTCACAACCAGACCGTCCGCTACAACGGCGTGTTCCGGAACAATTTTCTGGTTGAAGCCAACTTTGCGCGCGCGCTCAACACGCTCGAGGAAACACCCTCGGTGAATGCGTGGAGAATCACGAATCAGACGATGACACCGACGGTCGTGACCGGCGGCATCGGCTTCTTCGAGGCCCAGAACCGCAGCCTCAACTATCAGTACTCGGCCAAGGCGACCAATGTGCTGGGCAACCACCAGCTCCGGTATGGCGTCGAGTACAACGACGTTGACTACAGCACTCTCAATAACCGCACCGGACCGACGTTTGTCGCCAACGATGGACGGACGACGGCGACGGGCGCACAGATTACGGTGCTACCTGACGTGACCTTCGGGCAGATCTATCGTGTGACCCGCGCGAACTTCAACTCCGGCCACGACACGACCCAGCGTTACACCAACTTCTTCGTCCAGGACTCCTGGCGGATCGGCAACCGCCTGGTTATCAACCCGGGGCTCCGGTACGAGCAGGAATCCCTGAGCGGCGACATCGTCAAAGACTTCACGCTGAAGAACAATTGGGCACCTCGCATCGGCGCGACCTACGACATTGCCGGTAATGGGCGCACCAAGGTGTTCGGGAATTTCGGACGGTACTACGCACGCATTCCCAACGACCTCGCCGCGCGGTCGTTGTCGGCCGACGACGGCATCAGCCGTGCGGATTTCTTTGACGCCAGCCTGACGCAGCCGATCCCGAATGGCATCACCACCACCGACCCCAACAGCGGCCAGTCGATCACCAACCACTTCGTCGTGGCTGGGACGACCACCGACGTGATCGATCCGGATGCCAAGCTCTCGTACATCAACGAGACGGTGGTGGGCCTCGATCACGAGATCCTGCCCCAAACCACCGTGGGCGTTCACTACACATACCGGAATATCGGGCGCGTGCTCGAAGATGTCGCGAACGCGCCGATGGTGGCTTACGACCTCGGAGTGCCCGGCCTCTCGAGCGTCGAGTACATCCTCACCAATCCAAGCAGCAAGACACCGGTCCTCGAGAGCGCCGCGTTCCTCGGTGCCTCGTTCCAGGATCCCGAGCATCGGTATCACGCCGTTGACTTCACGCTGAACCGGCGGCTGGCCAACAACTGGTCGGCGGTTGCCTCCTACCGGTGGTCACGTCTGCGTGGCAACTTCGAAGGTTTCTACCGCGATGACAACGGCCAGTCCGACCCCGGCATCACGTCGCTGTACGACTTCCCTACCAACGACCCGAGCTACACAGCGATCGGTGTATCGGAGTTCGGCTATCGAGGTGACATCCGATTCCTTGGCGATCCGAACGGCATCCTTCCGCTCGATCGTCCGCATCAATTCAAGGCCTTCGGAAACTATGTCTTCCCGTTTGGACTCAATCTTGGCGCGGGCGTCAATGTCTCGTCCGGCGCACCGCTGACTCCGCTCGCCGCGAACCCCAACTACACAACTGGCGGCGAAATTCCTGAGGCGGCGCGCGGAACGGGTATCCAGACGATTGATGGGTTCAGGACACGTACCCCCATGGTCAGCCGAGTTGATATGCAGGCGTCATATCGCGTGCCGTTCGGCAGCAATGTCGGCCTGACACTAATCGGCGATGTGTTCAACCTGTTCAATGAACGGACGACGTTGGGGTACGACCAGTGGACACAGCTCACCGGCGCCACTCTCAATCCTGATATCGGATTGCCGATCACACAGGTGCTGCCCGGCAAGCCGCCGCAGTTCCAGGCGCCACGCGAGATCAGACTGGGCGCCAGGCTGACGTTCTGAGCCTCGCCGATCACCGCGTAATCGTCCGGCTTTAGCCGGACGATCTTGACAGACCGCCGCCCCGACTACACCGCTCTGCCGGTGTAGTATCGGGGCACCAATGTCCTCCACTTCCACTGCGACTTCGACCGCCGTCCAGTTAGATACAGAGTTCAAGCGCGGGCTCGGACTCTACGCGTCCACGATGGTCGTCGTCGGGTCCATGATCGGGTCCGGCATCTTCCTCGTGTCCGCGGAGATGGGACGCCAAACCGGAAGTCCCGGTCTCCTGCTCACGGCGTGGATCGTCACCGGTGTGCTGACGCTGGCCGCTGCCCTTTCCTACGGCGAGTTGGCCGCGATGATGCCGCGGGCCGGTGGACAGTACGTGTACCTTCGCGAAGCGTTCTCGCCGTTGTGGGGGTTCCTCTACGGCTGGACGCTCTTCATGGTGATTCAGACCGGCACGATCGCCGCGGTCGCGGTCGGCTTCGCGCGCTACACCGGCGTGCTGATTCCATGGTTCGCTGAGGACCACTATCTCATTCGGCCTATTCATCTCTCCGCCGGCTACGCAGTCTCGCTCTCGACGGTGCAGCTTCTTGGCATTCTGCTCGTCGTCCTGTTGACGTGGACGAACACGCGCGGGCTCGACTGGGGCAAAGTCATTCAGAACGTCTTCACGACCACGAAGACGGGTGCGCTCATTGCCCTCATCGGTGCAGGCTTGCTGATTGGATGGAATCCGCAAGCGGTCAGCGCGAATCTCGGTGATCTTTGGACACCGCGCGGCGCGGTGCCATTGGCTCCGGGCCTGGATGCGACGACGACCTACGGCATGTTCATCGCTTTGTGCATCGCACAAGTCGGCTCGCTCTTCTCCGCCGATGCCTGGAACAACATCACGTTCACCGCCGGTGAGGTCAAAGAACCTCGGCGCAACATCCCGCTGGCGCTTGGGCTCGGCACGGTCATCGTCATCTCCCTCTATCTGCTCGCCAACGTCGCATATCTCGTCACGCTGCCGTTCGATGCGATTCAGCAGGCACCCTCTGATCGCGTCGCGACGGCATCGCTCGACGCCACCTTCCCTGGCCTGGGCGCGACGATCATGGCGATTGGCATCATGATCTCGACCTTCGGCTGCAACAACGGCCTGATCCTCGCCGGCGCCCGCGCCTACTACGCGATGGGACGCGACGGGGTGTTCTTCAAGAAGGCGGGGACGCTGAACGAGCACAAGGTGCCGGCCTGGGGACTGCTGCTGCAGGGGATCTGGGCGGCCGTGCTCATTCTGCCGCGCACGTTCAACACGACGACCGGGAGTTACGGCAATCTCTACGGAGACCTGCTGACCTACGTGATCTCGGCGGCGTTGATCTTTTACATCCTGACGATTGCCGGATTGTTCCGTCTGCGCAAGACGATGCCCAATGTGGAGCGGCCATATCGCGCGTTCGGTTACCCCATCGTCCCCGCGCTGTACATCCTCGGAGCGGCCGCGGTACTCCTCGTGCTCTTCACATATCAGACGGCGACGACGTGGCCGGGCCTGATCATCATTCTTGCCGGCGTGCCGGCGTATCTGTTCTGGACAAGGCGCGCTTAGTCTTCTCTTTCGCGCGTCCTTCGCGCGCCTTCTCCGCCATTTCGGTATAGGTCTTCCTGATCTCGTCGAGGTCTGCTTCCTCCAACTCCTCGAGATCGAGCACCTCGTTCTTCGCGTTGCCAATGGCGCGAATGATCTCGTCGAGTTTGACCTGCACCGCTTCAGCGTCGCGGTTCTGCGTCGACTGAATCAGGAACACCATCAAGAAGGTGATGATCGTCGTGCCGGTGTTGATGACCAATTGCCAGGTGTCGCTGAAGCCAAACAGCGGACCGGTAACGGCCCACACGACGATGACGGCTGCGGCAAGCGCGAAGGTGACTGGTCGGCCCGTCGCGCGAGCGGTCGATTTCGCGAAGCGAGAAAAGGCCGAACGCGGCTTGGTCGGTCTCAATGCGTCATCGCGTGGAGAAGAACGTCGATCCCCAGCGCGTAGCCGGCGGGTGAGAATTGATAGAAGAACTGCGGGTCCTCACCCTCGCGCTCCCACGAATCGGCCACATCGGTGTTGTGGGTCATCACGACCATGACACGGCGATGGCTGTCGCGAATCACGCGGAAGTGGACCTCGGCGCTGTCTGCGCCACGCTCCGACGTCTCGGTTCCGCCGAACCGCCGCCAGAACTGGATGTTGGTGATCTGCGGGATCGCCTTGATCTCGTACAAGCTGTGCAGCATCGGATCGTTCAGCGACACGTCTTCGATCGGGTATTGATCAGGCGGGAGCACCTTCCCGATCTGCGAGGCCCAGTGACTCCACGCCTCGGTTCCCCAGAAGTCGTCGGCCCAGAAGAAGCCGCCCTTGAGCAGGTAATCCCGCAAGTGCTCCGCCTCATCGTCGCGGAAGCCGATCGTGCCGGCGTCGGACGCGACGAGGAACGGGCAATTGAAGAGCGTGGGATCGAGCGGACGTACGACGTAGAAATTCGGCCGCTGATTCTCGTCACGGCTCACGCGGGTCTTCGTCAACTCGGACAAGCGCGTGGTCAGATTGATCTCGGCGTACGGATAGTCGGTCTGCCAGCCGATGCCCGACGGTTCAGCGCGAACGCTTCGATACGCCAGGCGGCAGACGACAAAGGAGGCGTCGGGCATTTGCGGCGGCGCAAGACGCGTGGCGTAACTGCCTTCGCGGAAGTAACGCTGAGCGTGAGCCACACCGACCGCCGCGACGAGCGCGGCAGCGACGGCACTGGCAACGATCAGGCGACGCCTCATGTTCGGGAGGTTAACGCTATTTGAAGAGACCGGCAACTTCCGGCTTGACGACTTTGCCCATCGCATTTCGCGGCAGCGCCGGCACAGCCTGCAGCGCGCGCGGCACCTTGTACGGCGCGAGCTGAACCTTCGCCCACTGTTGAAGCTCGTCGAGCGACAGCGACGCGCCGGTTCGCAGTTCTACGGCGGCAGAGACGCGCTCACCCCAATCCACGTCGTGCACGCCGACGACCGCACATTCGGCAATCGCTGGATGCGTGCGCAGGATCTCCTCAATCTCGAGCGCCGAGACCTTGAAGCCACCGGTCTTGATGATGTCGACGTTCGAGCGGCCGAGCAGCCGAAACGAACCGTTCTCGAAGACCGCGACGTCGCCGGTCCTGAACCAGCCATCACGAAAAGCCTCGCGGGTCTCGTCCGGCCGCTGCCAGTACTCGAGACATACGGCCGGTCCGCGCACCTCGAGCTCCCCGGGCGTGCCCTCGGGCGCCTCGCGTCCGTCCTCGTCAACCAGTCGAACGTCGACGCCCGGCAGCGGCTGACCGACGTAGCCCGGCCGCCGCTCGCCCGAGAACGGATTCGACAACGCCATGCCGAGCTCGGTCATACCGTAGCGTTCGAGCAACGTGTGTCCAGTGATCTCGCGCCAGCGCTCGAGTGTCTGCACGGGCAGCGCCGCCGATCCCGACATCATCAAACGAAGCCGGCGGGCACCTTCAGCGCGCACGCGTTGCACATCCGGCGACGCGGCATTCCATGACGCGATCAGCCGGTTATAGATCGTCGGGACGGCAGTGAACACCGTGATTTCGCCAGACGCGAGTCGATTCCAGACGACCTCCGCGTCGAATGCCGGCAAGATCTCGCACGTCGCCCGCACCGCCAGCGCCGATCCGAGCCCGTTGATGATGCCGTGCACGTGATGCAGCGGCAGCGTGAGCAACAGACGATCCGCCGGCGTCCATCGCCACGCTTCGACGAGCGCCGCGATCTGCGCGCCGATGTTCTGGTGGGTCGAGACCGCACCCTTTGGTCGGCCGGTGGTGCCGCTCGTGTAGATGATCATCGCGCGGCGATTCGAGCCGAGATGCGGAAGGTCTTCACCCATCGATGCAGCGAGCGCCGTCGTGGTCGTCAGGAATCGCGCGCGAGCGGCTTTCGCAATCGGCATCAGCATCGACGCCGACGCCGGATCGCTGACGACCACTGATGCACCCGAATCGCGAATGACGTAGTCGAGCTCCGCAGGGGGATGCGAGATCGCCAGCGGGACTGCGACACCGCCGGCGCGCCAGATGCCGCGTTGTACAGCGGCATACGCGAAGCTTGGAGGTACGAAAAACGCTACACGCGTCTGGTTCAGGTCGGTGTTGTCGCCGAGCAGCGCGCCGCACACGCGCCGCGATGCCTCATCCAGTTGGTCGTAAGTGTACGTGCCGTCAGCGGCAATGATAGCGATGCGGGATTCACTCATCTCGTAGACGTATTATTACTTCCCATATGTCCTTGATTGATCCAGGGAAGAAAGCGCCAGCGTTCTCGCTCAAAGATCAAAAGGGTGAGACGCACCGGCTCTCCGACTACGAAGGCCGTCCGGTCATCCTCTACTTCTATCCGAAGGACGATACGCCGGGGTGCACGCAGGAGACGTGCGAGTTTCAAGAACGGCTCCCCAAGTTCAAGCCGACGAAGGCCGCGGTGCTCGGTGTCAGCATTCTCGATGAGAAGAGCAAGGCCAAGTTCGCGAACAAACACGGAATAACGTTCCCACTGCTTGCCGACGCCGACCACGCGGTCGCCGAAAAGTACGGCGTATGGCAGGAGAAGTCACGTTACGGCCGCAAGTACATGGGCATCGCCCGTACCACGTATCTCATCGGACCTGACGGCAAGGTCGTTCAGCGCTGGGACAACGTGAAGGTGAACGGCCACGTCGAAGCCGTCGCGGAGGCCCTCAGATAGTTCCAGGTTCCAGGTTCCAGGTTCCAGGTTCCAGGTTCCAGGTTCCAGGTTCCAGGTTCCGGGTTCCAGGTTCCGGGTTCCACGTTCCACGAACCTGGAACATCGAACATGGAACCGTTCAATTAGTTGCCGCCGTGTCGCCTTTCGCGAGTCGCTGACGCACCTTGTCGACGTCTCGCTGAAACACGAACAGGCGATCGGCGTTGCCGTCGGGATCGGTGAAGTTGTACTGCTTGCCCTTGCGAACCTTGACCTTCAGGTTTTTGTCCAAATAGTCCACGACGAACTGCTCGAGATCGCCGAGCGACGCCGTGAAGCGATCGTCTTTGTCGTCGGTCTCGTAGCGAAGGCCCTGCGGCGTCGCGACCAATTGACCCTTGCACGATCCGATACGGTGCTTGTGGACGACCGCAAGCGTCGCGTCGAGACGCACCTCTTTGAAGCGGATCGCCACCTCTCTCGGACCTGGCTCGACATCGAGCGTCTGAGCGACGCTGTCGAAGCCTTCCGCGGACACATTCAACGTGTGAGTCCCCGGCTTGACGTGCTCCGCAGTGACTGGCGCATTGCCGATGAACTGACGATCGAGGAAGACCTGCGCATTCGGAACGTCCGCCTCGATACGCAGCGTTCCGAGTTCCGGAGCGGTCGCGTCAGGTGCGGACGCCTCAGCAGCCGTTGCCGGCTTTCGTGCTGCGCGCGGCGCGATGGGTGTGGTTTCGGATCTCGGTACCGTGGCGGGACTGGGGGGCACCCCTGTTTCCCGCGACGATCGCGAGGATGCCGTTGCCCCGGGGGTCGCTGGCGCGCGATCGCGAAACATCACGTACGTTGAGAAGCCGCCCCCGATTGCGATCGCCAGAACCACCGCGATTAGAAGAATGCGTCCGCTCATCTTTACGATTCTACGGCGATGCCGCGGCGAGCGCGGGTTCTACTAGAATGACCGCGCGGGAGAACCTCCATGAAAGCACGACACGCGATCGGCATAGCTGTCGCGTTCCTGTATACGGCGGCGCCGGCGAACGCCCAGGTGGACTTCACCGGTCAGTGGGCTCCGCTCTACCACGAGGACACGATCGAGCGGATTCCCGGTCCTGAGCTCGGCGACTACACCGGTCTTCCGCTCAGCGAAGCGGGACGGATGCGCGCTGATTCATGGGACGCGGATCGCATCTCAGTCGTGCAGGAGTATCAGTGTCGTCCGCATTCAGCCGACTACTCGCTGCGCGGTCTCGCACCGCTGCGCGTCTGGGCTGACTACGATCCCGCCACGCAGCGCATCGTCGCCTTCCATACGCACATCGGGGCCTACGAGAACCAACGCACGATCTATCTCGATGGGCGGGCGCATCCGAATGCGTATGCGCCGCACACATTCCAGGGATTCTCGACAGGCGTGTGGGAAGGCAACATGCTGACCATCACGACCACGCACCTGAAAGAGAACTACTTGCGGCGCAATGGCGTACCGCGAAGTTCGAAGGCGACGTTCACGGAACACTGGGTGCTGCATGGCAATTACCTGACCATTACCCACATCGTCTACGACCCGGTGATCCTCACTGAGCCGCTGGTCCGCAGCGAGAGCTGGTTCCTTGATCCCGGCCAACGCGCCGGTCTGTTTCCTTGCGAGTACCTGCCAGAGGTGCCGGCCGAGGCGGGTACGGTGCCGCATTACCTTCCAGGCACGAACCCGTGGTTGAAAGAGTTTGCCGGGTGGTACGCGCTTCCATTCGAAGCCGTGCGCGGCGGCTCGGAGACGCTATACCCGGAGTACCGCGCGAAGATGGGGGCGTACAAACCCAAGGACAAATGCGAGCGCTTCTGCAACTGCACAGGCTTCGGCGATTGCCTGTCACCGACCGGCGGCCGATGAAGTTCCTGCTTCTGACACTCTCGATCGTCTCCTGTGGCTTAGTCTTCGTGTCTGCGCAGGGACCCGCAGCGACCGGTGAGATCACCGTGCTCCGCGTGCAGAAGAACGTGTATCTGCTCGGGAGCAGCACTGGCAATGTCGCCGCCCAGATCGGTGACGATGGCGTGCTGCTGGTGGACACGGGCACAGCGTCGATGGCACAGAAGCTGTTTGCCGCGATCCGCACACTGTCGAACAAGCCGATTCACACCATCATCAATACACACCTGCATGCCGACCACACCGGCGGCAATCAGGCACTCGTGAAGCTCGGTGCGGGTGGGCCGCAACCGCCGCGCGTCATGGGTCACGAGAACGCCTACAACCGGATGCTGGCCGCGGCCGTCGAAGCAAATGCCAACACGCCGGCGGCCGCGCTGCCCATGAACGCCTTCTTCACGCCGACGCGGGACTTCTTCCTGAATGGCGAGGCCATCGTGCTTCATCACGTTCCGGCTGCTCATACTGATGGCGACACGCTGGTGCACTTCCGCGGCTCGGACGTCGTCGCGACCGGGGACGTGTTCAATCCAGATATCTATCCCGTCATCGACATCGCCAACGGTGGGAGCGTCAACGGCACGATCGCGGCGCTCAATCGTGTGCTGGAGATCACCGTGCCTGCCAAGTACCAGGAGGGTGGCACATACGTGGTACCCGGCCACGGCCGAATCTGCGACGAAGCGGAAGTCGTCGAGTATCGGGACATGGTGACGATCATTCGAGACCGCGTCGCCGATCTCGTGAAGAAGGGGCTCACGCTGGACCAGGTGAAGGCCGCCAAGCCCTCCCGCGACTACGACGGCGATTACGGCGCGACGAGTGGAACCTGGACGACGGACATGTTTATCGAAGCGGTCTACAGGACGATCAATGCGAAATAGCGTGCTGACGGCGCTCGTGCTCACGACATGCACGTCGGCCCTCGGCTTGGCCCAGGGCTCAGCCCAGGGCTCAGCCCAGGGCTCGGCCCAAGGCTTGGCTCAGGGCTCGGCCCAGGGCTTGGCCCAGAGCTTGGCTCAGGGCTCGGCCCAGGGCTCGGCCCAGGGCTTGGCCCAGAGCTTGGCTCAGGGCTC
>DATCXH010000621.1:0-4625 GCA_036565925.1 Vicinamibacterales bacterium | reverse complement strand
CCTGTCGATCTCGTCATCCTCGCCGCACCGGTCCACCAGAACGTGAAGCTGCTGCCCCAAGTCATGGCCGGCTTGCATGAAGGCGCGATCGTCACCGACGTCGGTGGTACGAAACGCGACATTGTCAGTGCAGCCGCAGCGCTGCCGTCCGCGACCGCATTCATCGGCGGTCATCCGATCGGCGGGGCCGAACGCGGTGGCTTCGGCTTCGCGCGCCCGGATTTGTTTCGAGGCAAGCCGTGGATCTTCACGCCAGATCGTAGAGGCGGGTCTTTAGACCCGCCCCATTCAGATCGTAGAGGCGGGCCTTTAGGCCCGCCTGACCCGCCTGACGCCCTCGATAAACTCTATGAATTCGTCCGCGGTATCGGCGCCCGGCCATCGACGATGGATGCCGAGACACACGACCGCGTGATGGCCTACGTGAGCCACCTGCCACAGCTGGCCGCGAGCGTGCTGATGGAGGTCGTCGGCCGCGCCGCCTCGCACGACGGGTTGCGCTTCGCCGGTCGCGGCCTGACCGACAGCACCCGGCTCGCGTCGAGCCCAGCCAGCGTGTGGCGCGAGATCTGTGCAGCGAACGCTGACGACATCGGCCCCGCGCTCGATGCGCTCATCGCTCGGCTCAGCGAGCTGCGTGCAAACTTGGAGAGCGGTCACACTGTGGACGAAGTGTTCGACGACGCCGCGAAGTGGCGTGCGGAGCTGATGAAGGGCAGAGAATCGTAGAGGCCGGTCTTTAGACCCTGATAGTGCCTCGCTCAAAATTGACGTCGGAAAGCGATGCCCATCCGTACGGCTGGAATGAGATGGTCACCGACGGACCCAAATGTCCTGTCGTTGTGCGGGTCCGGCAGATCCGCCTCGACTTCGACTCCCATTGTCCAGCGGTCACCCATCGGCCCTTCGATGCCCCACGTCACGCGCCGTCCGATCTGACGAGGTAGGTCGACACCAAGAGGCGAGTAGGCGGCCACCCCAAGACCGACGTAACTCGAGATGGCGTCTGACCCCGGAGACATGGGTATGAACAACAGCGCAGACGCTGCGGCGCGCACGACCCTCGGACTTGCACCAGCCGGCGGAGGCACTTCGCCCAGGCCCACCCATCGTCCTTGACCCACGCTGCCGCGCACCCGACAGATGCCAGCGAGCAGCGGGCTGTCGATCGATCCGTCCAGATCGATACCGCGCCCTCCGAATCCGACCCTGAAGGCGGCTCGCGCCGCATCGGCATTGATCATCGTGATCTGTGCAGCCGCGGGTGCGGCTGCGGTGACTATCAGGGCGATGACGACAACTGTCAGCATCTCGATACGGTGCATGGCTACTCCTGTCTTCGCGGAAAGACAGGAACAAGATGTCCGAATTCGAGCGTGGAGTCTTGAAAGGATCCTGAAAAACTCTGAATGCGTCAGGCGGACAGACGTCTGATTTCTTCCACCGCCTGTGGGTTCTCCAGCGACGACAAATCCCCCGGTGCTTCGCCCAGATACGCCGATCGAATCACGCGGCGCATGACCTTGGCGTTGCGTGTCTTCGGCAGATCGCGCACGAACAGAATTGCTTCGGGTCGCAGTGGCTTCCCGAGGCGCGAGGCGACGAGCGCCTTCAGGCGATCGACGAGGCGGGTGTGAAGACCCGCCTCTACGTCTGCGGTGTCGGCGTGACCAGGGCGCAGGACGCAGAAACACACGAGCGCCTGACCCTTCAGTTCGTCGGGGACTCCGATCGCCGCTGCTTCGAGCACGGCGGGATCGTCGACGAGGACGGACTCGACTTCCGCCGGCCCCAGTCGTTTGCCGGCAATCTTGATCGTGTCGTCGGACCTGCCGAGGATGTACCACAGCCCGTCGTCATCGATGGCCGCCCAGTCGCCGTGCACCCAGACATCGGGGAAGCGCGACCAGTAGGTCTGCAGGTAGCGCTCCTCGTCGTTCCAGAACCCCCGCGTCATGCCGATCCATGGTTGCGTGACGACGAGTTCGCCGACCTGGTTGCGCACCGGCTGACCCTGATCGTTCACCACATCGGCGGCGATTCCCGGGGGAGGACCTGCAAACGCGGCTGGCTTGAGCGGTGTGATCACGTTGCCGCCGACCAGACCGCCGGAGACTTCAGTGCCGCCGGAGTAGTTGATGATTGGGAGCGTGCCCCCACCGACGACGTCGAACAACCAGCGCCACGGTTCAGGATTCCATGGCTCGCCGGTTGATCCGAGAACGCGCAGCGACGATACGTCGTGGCGGTGAACCGGTTCCTCGCCGTGACGCATCAGCGACCTGATCAGCGTGGGCGAGATTCCGAGAATGTTCACGCGATGTCGCTCGACGATGGCCCACAAGCGATCCGCACCGGGGTAGTCCAGTGCGCCGTCGTAGATCACCATCGTCCCGCCGAGCAGGGTCATGCCGGCGACCTCCCAGGGGCCCATCATCCAGCCCATATCGCTCACCCAGTACATCGTCTCGCCTGGCTGAACATCGAAGCAGTGGACCATGTCCTGCGCGCTCTTGATGGGGAAGCCGCAGTGCGAGTGCACGGCGCCCTTCGGACGCCCGGTCGTGCCCGACGTGTAGATGATCATCATCGGCTCGTCGGCGCCGGTCTGTGTCGGCTCGCACACGTCTGACTCGGACGTAACCAGATCGGCCCATCGGCAATCACGGCCGCTCATCGAGGTCTCGATGCCGAGACGCGACACCACGATCACGTGCTGCACCGCCGGCGAGAGGGCAATCGCCTGATCAGCCGTCGCCTTCATCGGTACGACCTGTCCGCGTCGCCAGAAACCATCTGCCGTGAACAGCGCCTTTGCGCCGGAGTCCTGCAATCGGCTGGCGACGGCATCTGCACCATACCCGGAGAACAAAGGCAGCACGATGCCACCGACACTGATGACGGCAAAGAACGCGGCGATCAACTCTGGACACATCGGCATGAACAGCGCGACACGATCGCCGCGGCCGATGCCCATCCGACGCAACCCGTTCGCGCACCGGTTGACCTCTCGTCGCAACTGCTCGTAGGTCATCGTTCGCGTCGTGCCTTCTTCCCCTTCCCAGTGCAGCGCCGGACGATGCTGGACCGGCGTGCCCATCCATTTGTCGAGACAGTTGTGGACGATATTCATGCGACCGCCGACGCACCATTGCGTACGGGCGATGCCGCGGGAGGTATCGAGCACGGCGCGATACGGCTCGTAGAACTCAATGCCGAGGTCGTCGAGCACCGCGCCCCAAAACCAGTCGAGGTCGGTCGTCGAGCGCTGCATCAGGTGCGCGTAGTCGCGCAAGCCGTGTGTGCGCATGAAGGCCGTCAGCCGGCTCCGCTCGATGTACTCGGGCGTTGGCCGCCATGCGATCTCTCCGCCGAACTCGAAAGCATCCACGCCATGAGTTGTATCACGTGGGACAATCCGGGAATGCCCGACTACGAACCTGCAGTCATCGTCAGCGCGTGTCGAACACCCATCGGTTCCTTTGGCGGCGTCTTCAAGGACCTTTCGGCATCGGATCTCGGCGCGGTTGTGATTCGCGAGGCGGTCCGCCGCGCAGATATCGACGCAGTCGATCTCGGCGACGTGATCATGGGATGCGTACTGCAAGCCGGCGCGGGCATGAACGTCGCACGGCAGGCAGCGATCAAGGCCGGTGTCCCGGTCGCGGTGCCAGGGGAGACGATCAATCGCGTGTGCGGGTCGGGCTTGCAGGCTGTCGTGCACGCGGTCGAAGCCATTCGCGTCGGGTACGTCGACCTGATGGTGGCCGGCGGTACTGAGTCGATGTCGAACGCGCCGTACTTACTGCCTGGTGCACGGTGGGGCTATCGCATGGGCAACGCCACTGCCGTGGACTCGATGCTGGCGGAAGGACTGACCTGCGCGATTGAAGGGTGCCACATGGGAATCACGGCCGAGACGATCGTTGCGCGTTATGGGATCTCTCGAGCTGATCAGGATGCGTTCGCGGCCGAGAGTCAACGTCGCGCGCAACAGGCGATCGAGAGCGGTGCATTCAGAGAAGAGATCGTCGCCGTGCCGGTTCCTCAACGGAAGGGTGATCCGATTCCGGTCGATAAGGATGAATACCCGCGCGCCGGAACCACGGTTGAGAAGCTCGCCGCATTGAAGCCCGCATTCAAGAACGACGGCAGCGTGACCGCGGGCAATGCCTCCGGCATCAACGATGGTGCAGCAGCGCTGATCGTCGCCAGTGCCGAACGCGCCTCGCGGCTAGGGAAGAAGCCGCTCGCACGGGTGCTGGGCTTCGCGACGACAGGAATCGATCCGGCCATTATGGGAATGGGACCGGTCGAAGCCACGAAGAAAGCGTTGAGCAGGGCAAAGCTGTCAGCGTCAGACATCGATCTGTTCGAGTTGAACGAGGCGTTCGCCTCACAGTCTCTGGCGGTCGCTCGCGAACTCGATCTCGATCTGGCCAAAGTCAATGTGCGAGGCGGAGCGATTGCGCTCGGACATCCGATTGGCGCGAGCGGCGCGCGCATTCTGACCACGCTCATCTACGCACTTCGCGCCCGCGGCGGTGGACGAGGCGTAGCTGCACTCTGCGTGGGCGGAGGCATGGGCACCGCCATGGTGATCGACGTAGAGGCGGGTCTTTAGA
>DATCXH010000196.1:0-4407 GCA_036565925.1 Vicinamibacterales bacterium | reverse complement strand
GCATGGCAAGCGACGACGGCGCCGTGCTGGACGCGGCCGCCGTCCGCTTTGGCCCGCAGGTTCGCTACGCCGGCCGGGACATCGACGACGCCGCTGGCCTGGACACACTGTCGGAATTCCGACTCGCGGCCGACGTGGTCGTCCGCACCTCGCCGATTCGCACGCTGGATCCATCGCTCGCCGACCACCTGTGGGAGTTCGGGCCGCCAAGCCAGATGGACGGCGCGCTCGCGTCGCTCCAACTGGCATACGAGTGCGTCAGGCCGGGCGGGACCGCCGTCGTCGTGATGCCGTTCTCGGCCGCCGTGCGCGCGTCCGGACGCCGGATTCGCGCCGAACTCCTTCGATCCGGAGCGCTTCGCCGGGTCATCGCGCTTCCGGCCCGTCTCGACCGCACCGCCACTGTGCCGATCCAAATATGGATGCTGGAACGCCCGGAGTCGCGGCCGTCCTACACCGTCGAGATGGTCGACATGAGCGATGCACGACCGACGGACGTGCCACTGAACCCCGAGTCGTGGGCGGCGCTGCTCGCTGATCCCCAACGATGTAAGAGTGTCGCCGCCATCGAACTGCTCGACGACGACGTGCTCTTGCTGCCGCCGAGCCACATCGAGTCGCCGCAGCGCGACTTCACAGCCGAGTTGACGGCACTCCGCCGCGACTACCGGCGGGCAGTCGCCGGGCTCGACGATACCGTCCCGACGTTTCCACCGGTGCGCGAGCCGATCCGGCTTCCCACCACCACGATCGCCGACCTGGCCCGCCTCGGCGCGCTGGAGTTCACCGATCGACAGGGCCCGCTAAAGTCGGGCGACGTGGTGATATCCGGCGGTGCGAGTCGATTCGAGGCCACCGTCGTCAATCGCGGCCTAGACGCCGGTGACGCGCCGACGCAGAGTGCCGAAGTCATCCGATGCGACGTGGAGCAACTCGACCCGCACTTCGTGGCCTGCTTTCTCCGGTCCGAAGCGAACCGTCGCCAGGCCGTAGGCACGCTCGGCGGGACGTTCCGGCTCGACGTCCGCCGCGCGCGCATCCCTCGAATCCCGCTGGAAGAACAGCGGCCGTATGCGGATGCGTACCGTGCTGTTGTGCAGTTTGCCGGACGCGCCGAAACGATCGCCGCGGCCGCGACGGACGTCGTTCAGGTCACCGTCGATGGCTTGACCGCCGGCGCGCTCGCACCGCCCTAACGCCGCTCGCACCGCCCTCACTCCCCCGACAAGGCAAGCCAAGGGACACAAACATGAGCACACATCAGGAGCTGGCGAGCTTCATCTGGTCGGTCGCGGACCTGCTGCGCGGCGACTACAAGCAATCCGAGTACGGCAAGGTCATCCTGCCGCTGACCGTCCTGCGCCGGCTTGACTGCGTGATGGAACCGACCCGCCAAGCGGTGTGGGAGCGGCAGGAGTCGCTCAAGATGGAGAACAAAGACCAGATCCTCCGGCTGACCGCGAAGCTGCCGTTCTACAACGTCTCGAAGCAGAACTTCCGGACCATCGGTGACGACGCACCGAACGTCGAGAAGAACCTTGTCGACTTCATCAACGGCTTCTCCGCCAACGCTCGCGAAATCATCGACAAGTACGAGTTCCACACGCAGATCACTCGGCTGCGTTCGGCCAAATTGCTCTACCCCGTCGTGCAGAAGTTCGCGGACGTCGACCTCCACCTGGACCGGGTAGACAACCATCAGATGGGGTACGTCTTCGAGGAGCTGATCCGGCGCTTCTCGGAAATCTCGAACGAGACCGCCGGCGAACACTTCACGCCGCGCGAGGTCATCCGGCTGATGGTCAAGCTGCTGGTGGGGCCGGACGGCGACAACCTGACCGAGCCGGGCAAGGTCATCAACATCCTCGACCCGGCCTGCGGCACCGGCGGCATGCTCTCCGCCGCCGAAGACCTCATCACGTCGCTCAACCCGCACGCGAATGTGCACCTCTTTGGCCAGGAGATCAACGCCGAGTCGTACGCCATCTGCCGCTCCGACATGATGCTGAAGGGCCAGGACCCGTCGAACATCTACTTCGGTAACTCGTTCAGCGACGACGGCCACAAGGAACGATGGTTCGACTACATGCTCGCGAATCCACCGTTCGGCGTGGAATGGAAGAAGGTCAAGGACGCAGTCGACGACGAGGCCAAGCTCGGATTCGGTAGCCGCTTCGGCGCTGGACTGCCCCGCATCAACGACGGGTCCTTCCTCTTCCTGCAGCACATGATCTCCAAGATGCAGCCGGTCGACCACGGCGGTTCGCGCATCGCGATCGTCTTCAACGGCTCGCCGCTGTTCACCGGCGCCGCCGAGTCCGGTGAGTCGAACATCCGCCGCTGGATCCTGGAAAACGACCTGCTAGAAGGCATCGTCGGCCTACCCGACCAGCTGTTCTACAACACCGGCATCTCCACGTATTTCTGGATCCTCTCGAACCACAAGGCCGCCTCGCTCAAGCGCAAGGTGATCCTGGTGGACGCTCGCGACCAATGGGTCAAGATGCGCAAGAGCCTCGGCGACAAGCGAAAACTGGTCTCAGAAAAGCAGATCGACTACGTGACGCGGCTCTACACCGACGCGCTTGCGATCGCCGCTGATGAGTCGCATCCGGATCACGCGAAGGTGAAGGTCTTCAACACCACCGACTTCGGCTATCAGCGCATCACGGTGGAACGTCCACTCAAGCTCCGCTTCGAAATCAGCGAGGACACGCTCGCCGCGCTCGCTGAGGCCAAACCGCTTTCCCGGTACGAGCACCGCGACGCGCTCATCGACGCCGTCAAGACATTGATCGGTACGGTCTGGCGGACGAAAACGGAGGCGAAGGACGGCCTGCGCGCGGCGGCCGCGGCCGGTGGCGTGCTGTGGCCACCATCGGCCGTGGAGAAGGGCATCTGGGACGCGGTCTCGATCAGGGATCTCGACGGCGAGGTGCAGAAGGCCAAGGGCGAGCTGTTACCCAATACCGATCTGCGCGACTACGAGAACGTGCCGCTCGGCGAGGACATTCACGACTACTTCGCCCGCGAGGTGCTGCCACACGTCCCGGATGCCTGGATCGACGAGACCAAGACGAAGATCGGGTACGAGATCCCGTTCACCCGCCACTTCTACGTCTACAAGCCTCCAAGGCCGTTAGCCGAGATCGACGCCGAGTTGCGTGATCTGGAGTCCCAGATCCAGGCGCTCCTGAGCGAGGTCACTCAGTGAATGCGGCTCGTCTGCGTCATGTCGTCCAAGTAAACCCGGCGACCCCAGCATTCGTTCGACTGCCAGACGACTCGCCTGTGACCTTCTTGCCGATGGAAGCGGTCTGGCCGGGAGGTCGCCTGGACCTCTCACAACGCCGACAGAAATCGCAGGTCGTAACCGGTTACACGCGATTCCAATCCGGCGACGTGCTCGTTCCAAAAATTACGCCGACGTTCGAAGCGGCCCGCTCGATACTAACGCCCACTCTTGCGACGCACGTGGGAGCTGGCACGACCGAACTTCACGTGTTACGAGCCGGTCCGACCATAGACAGGCGATACCTTGCATACATTGTGAACTCCGTTCCCTTCCTGCGCCTTGGCGAAGCCGAGATGTATGGAGTCGCGGGCCAAAAGCGGGTTCCCGACGACTTCGTCCGAGACTTCGTCGTCAATCTCCCAGAACTCGATGAGCAGCGGCGGATCGCCGACTTCCTCGACGCCGAAACCGCCCGCATCGATCTGCTGCGAGCCTTTCGGACATCCCAACTGAACGCGCTCGACGCTCGTGAGCTATCGATGATTTTGGCGGCGTTCCAGGGCACGGACGACGCTGAGCCAAAACAACCAACGGTCTGGCCGTGGCTGCCGGGAGTCCCGGAGCACTGGCGCACGGGACCCGTCTACGCGTACTTCTCGACCGAGCTAGGGAGGATGTTGAATCCCGAGCGGGCGGGCGGTGACAAGCAAGCTCCCTACTTGCGCAACGCGAACGTCCATTGGTACGAGATCGACACTGATGACGTGGCCACTATGAGCTTCGAAGCCGACGAGCTGTGTCGCTATTCCTTAGCCGCTGGCGATCTGCTGGTCTGCGAGGGCGGAGCGGGCGTGGCCGAAGCTGCAGTCTGGGATGGTCGCATCTCACGCTGTTACTTCCAGAAGTCTCTGCACCGAGTTCGCCCGATCAAAAATGTTCCCGTCGAGTGGCTGATGTATTGGCTGCGGTTGGCCAAATCCGTTGGTCAGTTCGATGCCGAGGGCAACCTGTCCACGATCCCGCATCTCACAGGTGAGCAGCTGCGAGCGCTGCGTCTTCCGATTCCGCCTGATCCAGAGCGTCGAGTGCGCTCGCTCGACGAAGGGGTCCTGGCGCTGTCGGAGATCCGCACGACACTCAGCCAGGCGAACGTCCTGCTCGCCGAGCGGCGG
>DATCXH010000513.1:0-2160 GCA_036565925.1 Vicinamibacterales bacterium | reverse complement strand
TCGCCTCCTGATATGGGTGGTGCCGGTCGTTCTCTATCTGTCTCTCGTCGATCGCGTTGACCCTGTTGCCTATCTGAGACTGTCGACGTATCGCGCGCGCGGCGTGGCGGTGGCATTGGTCGTCACAGTGCTGAACGTCGCCGGGATGGTCGCCCGATTCGGAGTGCCTCATCCCGCGCCCCAGTCGCTGACATGGAACAGCGTGCTCGGGACCTCCATCATGGTTGGCTTCATCGAGGAGATCCCCTATCGCGGTTTCATGCTGCGACAGTTCACCGCGCGGATCGGCCGCTGGCCCGCAACGCTGATTACGTCCCTGTTGTTCGTTTTTATTCATGTGCCGGGTTGGATCGCCCTGCATACGATGAGAGTCGATCGTGTCGCGTCGATCTTTATATTTGCTGTGATCATGGGCCTGCTCGTCACGTATTCACGATCGCTCTGGGCCTCGATCATCGCGCACAGCGCGAACGACTGGCTCTCGTTTGTCATCTTCCGCGTGTGACCCGTCCGTCTGATCCGTGTGGCTTAATCGGCGCGGTGCGATGAATATTCCCTGGGTTCGCGCGAGTGTCGTGCCGCTCCTGTAAAATCCCGTGACAGGAGGGGCATCGCCATGAAGACCTCATTCGCGACCATCTGTGTTCTTGCGCTGGTCGTCGCTGCCATCCCGCTGTCGGCCCATCACTCGTGGCCGGTGAATTTCCAGAAGCTTGTGACCGTGAAAGGCACAGTCACGGACTTTACCTGGGAGAATCCGCACCCGATGATGACGCTCGAGGTGAAGACGGACGAGGGCAAAGTGGACAAGTGGCAGGTCGGTGGCCCGGCGATCAACCGGATGGAAGCGAACGGGTGGACGAAGAATACGGTCAAGGCCGGTGACGTGATCACTGGCACCGGTTATCAGTTCTCCGACGGTCAGAAAATCATCCGGCTCGAGCGCGTGGTGTTGCCAGACGGCAAGGAGATGCGCCTCTACGGCCGGTGACTCTCTTTGTCATCGCGGCGTTCTTCTTCGCCACGCTCGTTCGATCGGCGCTCGGATTCGGTGAAGCTCTGATCGCGGTCCCGCTTGTCGCCTTTGTGCTGCCAGTCGAGATCGCTGCGCCGGTGGCGGTGCTGGTCTCGATCACCGTCGCGATCATCGTCGTCGCGCAGGACTGGCGGCACATCAATGTTCGAAGCGTCGTGTGGCTCGTCGGCTTCACGCTTCTCGGTATTCCGCTCGGGTTGTTTGCCCTTCGCACGATTCCCGAACCGGTGGTGAAAGGGACGTTGGGGCTTCTCGTCGCCGCGTTTGCCGCGCTCTCGTTGTGGCGACAGGGGGCCTACCAGTTGCACGACGATCGGTTGGCCTGGCTGTTTGGCGTGAGCGCCGGCGTGCTCGGCGGTGCGTACGGGATGAACGGTCCGCCGCTCGTCGTCTACGGTTCGCTGCGGCGCTGGACACCGGAGCGTTTCCGCGCGACGCTGCAGGGATACTTTCTGCCAGCGAGCCTTTTCGGCATGGTGGGCTACTGGGCCGCTGGCCTGTGGACCGCACACGTCACTCGCTACTACCTGCTGTCGCTTCCCGCAGTCCTGCTGGCGATCCCACTCGGCCGCGCGATCAACACCAGGCTCGACACCCGCCGCTTTATCACCATCGTCCACGTCGGCCTGTTCGTCAGTGGTGCTGGATTGTTTCTCCTCGCCACGCTGAAATGACAGGGCACGTTTCTTGCGACTCACAGCGACGCTGACGACGGCCAGGCATCGCGCCCCCGTCGCATCACCATGGCCATCGAACTGCACCACGAACGCGACGACATCTTTCGCATCGATCTGACGGCCAAGCTGCGACAGGCGGAGTTCCAGCAGTGTCAGGAACAGATCCTTCAGGAAGTGTCGCGCCGTGGTCCTGTGCGGTTGCTGTTCGTGCTCGACCGATTTGAAGGCTGGGAATCGCAGGACAACTGGGGCGATCTCAGTTTCTTCGTGCGTCACGGCGACTCGATCGCGCGCATCGCGATCGTTGGCGAGGAGCGATGGCGGGATCTCGCCCTGATGTTTGCCGCTGCGGATCTACGCAAAGCGCCCGTCGAATTCTTCGATGCCGGCGATCTCGTTACGGCACGACACTGGCTCAGTCAAGCGTAGTGCCCGTCTCGGCCTGCC
>DATCXH010000479.1:0-4887 GCA_036565925.1 Vicinamibacterales bacterium | reverse complement strand
CCGCGATCGGGTGTCGGCAACTGCACCTCGAATAACGTGACCGCGGCGACGATCTCCGGGTTTGCGACGGTCGAAGAAGGCCTGGTGCAGCTCCCGCAGCCGATCACACTTCCGACGCCTCCCACGCCAACTGCGGGGGCGACGGACTATCACTTCACGAGCAGCAGTGGTTGTACGGGTGCACCGTTCTGCGCGATGATCTCAGGCAAACCGACGATTGTCCCACCGACCTCGAGCACGGTCATCCCGATGCACAACGTTGACCTGAACGGCAGCTCCGAGCTCCACCTCAGGGCAGGCATCTACGAGGTGAACAGCCTCGAACTGAACGGCGGCGCCAAGATCGTCGTGGATTCGGGTCCTGTCGTCATCAAGATCAAGGGTGATAGTGTGGCCACCCCGCTCAAGCTGGACGGCGGAGGCGTCTCCAAC
The DNA here is from genome assembly GCA_036565925.1 of Vicinamibacterales bacterium. Taxonomy (GTDB): domain Bacteria; phylum Acidobacteriota; class Vicinamibacteria; order Vicinamibacterales; family UBA2999; genus Gp6-AA40. Next base: position 4,455 of record DATCXH010000479.1, on the reverse strand, counting down.
CCGTCGCTCGATCCGACGAAGCTGCAGTTCGTCTACGCCGGGACCGGCAACATCAAGATCACAGGTGGTGCCGATACTGCAGCGCTCGTCTACGCGCCGAATGCGTCGGGCGAGTTCGCCGGCGCCGTGACGAACTTTTACGGTGCGGTGGTCACCAAGTACGTCACGTCGATGGGTGGGTTCACCTTGAACTACGACCGGCGCCTGCAGAATACGGTGATGACCGCCGGCCCTCCGATGATGACGGCCTTCAGCTGGAAGACGTTCTAAGCAATTCCGCGGACGGGGACTCGGGCCACATCGGCACCGGCCCCGCCGCGTACGACGCATGCGCGAGCCGCGACTGGAAGAGGGCGGTCTCTGAGGCGAGGAACTGCAACTTCAGCGCGAGCCTCGCGAGTACATAGATCTGCGAGACCACGAACCCGAGCCACAACGTCATCCCGCCTGATCGCGCACCTGGCGCGATGAAGGCCCAGATCGCGATCAGGATCAGGAACGTCATGCCGTTCAAGGCATACAGCGCGGCCACCCCCCCACGTTGCCGCCACACGAAGCGCGTCGCGGCGAAGAGCGCACCCAGCGCGCTGCGACGATCCTCTACGACGATGCGGATCTTTGCGTAATCGAAGATTACGTTGACCATGCCGAGCAGGATTCCAAACACCACGTAGAGCACGACGCGCCAGAAGAAGACGTCGCGCTCGACCGACATCGTGCGCGTGCGATCGACGAACCATTCGAGGAAGAGCCAGGGGTGAACGTAGGCGAACAGCCACCAGTACGCGAGCCCTGACAGGACTGCCAAACGCAGCAGCCTGAAGAAATGCACGCCTGATGCGGCGAAGAAGCCGACCGTGCGGATCGGTCGTTGCCGCGCGTAACGGTCGATGATGCCGCCGACGAGAAACGTCCAGGCCAGCAGATACAGCGCGAGGGCTCCGGCAATCGGCACGATCTCCCGTTCGCCGTCGAGTAGGCTGCTGACGTTGTCGAGCGTGGCCGCGAACCCGATGATTGTCGGCGAGAACGTCGTCCCGATGCCGGTCGCCTGCGATCTGAACTCCTGCCACCAGTCGTAGTTCACGCCATCGGCGGCGCCTTCGGCTGCGAGGCTGGCGCCGAGGTGAGACTGCAGCAGGCCGCGCATGGTGATGGCGAGTGGCAGTGCCAACACGACCGTGATCGCGTAGGTCCCCAGTGCCAGAGCGGGAGCGGAGCGGACTCGCTTCAAGCCCTCAAAGAAAGAATGCATACGTGAGCATCAGGTCCTGCAGCCAGACCATCCAGCGAGCCGCCCATCCGAGGCTGGCCTCGCCACTGCGCGGCTCGAGCGTTCGGCTGTTGTTGGTGTAGGTCGTGTCGAGCAGTAGCACCCGCCGGGGGTCGACCTGCACGTTGGCGACACGTGATGGCCGGTCGTAGACGTAAATGACGCGCCGGTCGAGTCCCTTCCACTGCTCGGTGACCTGATGGCCGTCAGCGAAGGTGGTGAGGACGTCCACGGGGAAGGTCGCTTCGCCGTAGCGTCTGACGATCACGGTCGTGCGATACGTGCCATCGCCGCGTCGCTCGCTGACGAGATCCTGGACGCCGTAATCAAACGTATTCGAGCTGCGGTAGACCTGATCGAAGAACCACGTGAGGTCCTGACCGCTGACCTCGTTAACAGTCTGAAAGAAGTCCGCAGGCTGGGGATGCTTGAATGCCCAGCGCTGGAAGAACGTGGAGAGGATGCGCTGCATGACTGGCCAGCCGAGATGGTTTTCGAGCGTGTGCAGCCAGAGTGCGGTCTTGTTGTAAGAAATCGTCGAAGCCGTTGAGGGCCAGTAACGAAATGTCGGCGTCGCCTGGGCGTCGGCCTCCGCGTTGTCCCGATAACCGGCGATTCGATCGTTGTCGATGCGCGTGAAGGGAATCTCGGGAAACGACCATGGCACGTGGCCGCCGAAGTACCGCAGCTCCCAGCGATTGTCGGCAAAAGCTTCGTTGAGCACACGTGCGATGGCGTAGGTGTTGATCCCTTCGTCCATCCAGGCATGCTCGAACTCGTTGGTGGCCACCATGCCGTACCACCACTGATGACCGGCCTCGTGTGCGACGGTCATCTCCGGCGTCTGGCGCGTGCGCGATGGAAGGTAGCGGGCGCGCCCCGTAAAGAACGTCGGGTACTCCATCCCATCGGCCTGGCTCTGGAACGCCGGGTCGATGACCGTTGCGTGACCGTAGGGATATGGCCCGAACCATTCGCCGTAACGCTTCAGCGCCGCCTCGGTCGCCGCGAAATAGCGCTCTTCCTGGCCACGATGTTCGGGCTGCAGCAGTAACCGGATAGCTACAGGCGGCAGTGTCGGATGCGTGAATGTACGCGTGAGGTCGACGTAGTCGGGGCTCGCCGTCCACGCGAAGTCGTGCACGTCGTCTTCGTGATAGCGATACGACGTTGACCCATCGCCGTTGTCGGTCCGCGACATCTGTCGTCCAGTCGCACCGACGATGAAGGGCGTGGGGACGGTGATGCGCACATCGTAAACGCCGAAGTCGGCGTAGAACTCGGTGGGCGCATGGAACTGGTGCGTGTTCCAGCCGCCGTCCTCGAGCACACCGAGCTTCGGGAACCACTGCGCGATGAAGTAGTAGTTCTCGATGTAGCCGGTGCGTGCGACCGGCCGTGGGATCTTCGCGGTCCAGGTGAGCTCCACCTGAATGGTCTCGTTCGGCTCGACGCTGCGGCCGAGCGACACCGCCATCACCGTACGGTCCTGCCCGTTGCCATCGTCGGGGGCGATGAACTGCATCTGCGTTGTGAGATCGCGCATCGAACCGGATGGGTCGCGAAGACCAATGGCGTTGACGTCCATCGCGCCCCAGCCCTCTTGCGGCGGTGCGGTGTAGTTGCGCGACATCTTCCGCTCGCGGAGCCACGTCGAGTCGGGATTGCGCCAGGCATTCCAATAGAGATGAAACTGAAGTTCGGAGGTTGGCTTCGCGCTCGTGTTGCGCCAGCGAATCATTTGACGCCCGCTCAACGTGCGCGAGGCGTGGTCGAGACGTACCTCGATGTCGTAGTTCGCGTTGCGCGGCGATCGTGCGCCAGGCTCGAGTGCGTCGAAGCTCTGAACCGATTTTCGTAGAGGCGAGTCTTTAGACTCGCCTTGACTCTGCGTCGAGCCTTGACTGCGCGCCGAACCCTGACCCTGTGCCGAGATCGTGGCTACTGCAAGGGCGACTGCGAGGAAGAGGACGACGCGTCGGTCAGGCACCGTCGAATCTTACCTATAATCGCCGCCATGATTCGTGTGATGCACGTCGGGTTGGGACCGATTGGCGCGATGGTCGCGCGACAGATCGCGACGCGTAACGGATTCAGGATTGTGAGTGCCGTAGATGTCGATCCGCGGAAGGGCGGACGCGATCTCGGTGACCTGATTGAGACCGGACGGACACTGCGGGTGCAGGTCACCGACGACATCGGCCGAACGATCAAGGCAACGAAGCCCGATGTCGCCGTGCTCTGCACCAGTTCCTCGCTGAAGGCGGTGCTTCCGCAGTTCGAGGAAGTCCTCAAGCGGCGCGTCCCGATAGTCACGACCACGGAAGAAGCGGCGTATCCGGCGTTGCGTAATCGCCGGCTGGCGCGGCGACTCGATGCGGCAGCGAAGAAGGCCAAGGTGGCGGTGCTCGGTACGGGTGTGAACCCTGGATTCACGATGGACGCGCTGCCCATCGCGCTGTCGGCTGTTTGCGAGCGCGTCGATCGCATCGAGGTGCGGCGCGTGCAGGACGCGCGCATCCGACGGCTGCCGTTCCAACAGAAGATCGGCGCCGGTCTCACGCGCGAGCAGTTCGATCGCCAAGTGGCACTGGGGACCGTGCGTCACGTCGGCTTCACCGAATCGATTCAGATGATCGGCGACGCGATGGGCTGGTCACTCGATCGCATCGTGGACGATGTCGCCCCGAAGATCGCCGAGCAGGCGGTGGCGAGTGATCTGCTGGCGGTGAAAGCGGGGCAGGTCTGCGGAGTAATCCAAAACGGCGTGGGCTATGTGAAGGGTGTACCGCTCGTCACCCTTCGGCTCGAAGCGTATCTTGGCGCGCCAGAGTCCTACGATTCGGTGCTGATCGAAGGCTCGCCGCGTATCCAGTCAACGATCGCCGGCGGCGTGCATGGCGACATTGCCACCGCGTCGATCACAGTCAACTCCATTCCCGCTGTATTGGAGGCGCCGCCCGGGCTGCGCACGATGCGCGACATGCGGCTGCCGTCGTTCTTTCCTGGGCACCGAAGGGCGTAGCGCGGAAAGGTGACAGCGGCAGGGAGTGTCCGGCTTTAGCCGGACCATCACGACTCCCCGAACGTCCAGCCGCCGCCCGCGCCACGCGATCGCTCGACGAGTAAACGCTCAATAGTGCGCTCGATGCGGCCGCGATTGCCGTCGCTGAGTGCCATGA
>DATCXH010000302.1:0-23576 GCA_036565925.1 Vicinamibacterales bacterium | reverse complement strand
CTCACGCCATTCGAGCCCGCCTCCGCGCCCGGCCAACCCTCCGGCGCTAGGGCGGGGCAAGCCCCGTCGCGCTGAGCGAAGAGTCAGCGCGCGAATACGCTATCGCTGCATCGCTGACGCCCAGTTCACGAAGACGCCGATCTCGCGCTGCGAGCTGCTCTGGACCGGCATGATCATCAGCAGACGTTGGTTGTCGCGTGTGGTGTCAATCAGATTGCCTCTATTGATCAGGGCGAAGAGCTCGCGAGGCACGTCGAACAACTTCTTTGGTGCGCCGGCCTGGAACGTTGGGCCAGGTCCGACATCAACCGCGACGATCTCGCCAAGACCGCTGACGAACAGCAGCTCCCTGCTGTCATTGCGCCAGCGCGGCGACCCCATCGTCCCGCGTGATACCTGCCATTTTCCTGGCGCGGCACCCTTCCCGAGCGCGAACGACTGGACGAACATTTCGGCGCGGCCAGTTTCGGTCGAGACGTAGGCAATCCACCGGCTGTCAGGCGAGACGCGTGCGTCGTACTCCAGCGCCGGCGATTTCACGACCGCGACTGGCGTTCGCGTTCCCGTCGAATCGGCCTGGATCGGCAGCGCCCAGATATCGTCCGTCGAGGTGTAAATCAAGTAACCGCTCTGAGTCCAATCGGTCAGCACGCTGAACTGCGTGTAGCTGTTCAGCCGTTCGTCAACGCCTGATCCATCAGCCGCCTTACGAAAGAAGCCCGGCATCTTGTTCGGAGCCGATATCCACGCGATCCATTTGCCGTCCGGGGACCAGACCGGTTGCACGTCCACTCCGGGATCGAATGTGAATCGTGTGCTCGAGTTCTTCACGAGATCGACGATCCACACATCGTTGTTTCGGGTCTGCTGTGGACTCATCGGGGCATTTGGGACGACAGCGGCTTTGGTTCCATCGGGCGACACCTGGGCGATACCGTACTCCGCGCGCTCGCCGGGCGTGCCCGTCACCTGACCCTCGCGGTTGAACCAGGTGAGTTGACGATCGCCTCCGGCAACCGTGCGATACACCAGCGAGCCGGTGTTCGAAGCCGAGAAATAGCCCAGGCCTGCGGGGACCCCGGTCGCGACGCGCTCGACGAGCGGAACGGGCTCGCCTCTCACCGCCGCACTCTGTGCGTCGAAGTCCTGCGCGAACACGGTCCCATCACGCAGGAAAAGCAGCTTCAATGGACCATCGGTCACGCCTGGCACGGCGAACGCGGAGAAATCTGTTTTCAAAACCGGGGCCGTGGACTGCGCCGACGGAGACACCTCCAGATCGCCGATCGCGAGGTAACGGCTCCCAAGGACTTTGCCTCGCAAGTAAAGGAAACGCCGGCCGTCGGGAAGGAACGTCGGGAACCCATGCCAGAACTCGCCCTGCTCTGCCCGGGTCAGCGGCGTAAGCGATCCACCATCCGCCGACACGCGCATGATGCCGTCGGCGGTGCCGACGACGATCACGTTGTCGCGATTCCAGGCGCCGCCGTGCACCCACTGGCCCTGAAAGGGCTTCGGCGGTTCGGCGATCACTTGAGGCGTTCCACCGTCGACCGAGATCTTCTTCAGTCGCCCGCCCTGCTCGAACGCGATAAAGCGCCCGTCGGGCGACCAGAAGAACGCATATGGAACCTGGTTGATGCGAGCTTCCTCTAACGGTGCCGCCAGGGGCGAATCGAGGGCACGAACCCATATTCGCGGCGTGCCATCGTTGCCATAGGCGGCGAACGCCACTTTGCGGCCATCCGGCGACATCGAGATGACGCCGGTCTGGGTGAATTGCACGTTGTCGGGCAACCCAATCTGGAAACGGAGTGCCTCTGCGACGCGCGGCATCTCGCGAAAGTGCGTGAAGGCCAGCCAGGCAAGCGCGATCAGCAGAACAGCGGCAGCACCACCAAAGGCTATCAGCAGACGATGCGATGCGGGCGGATGCGACACTGCACTGTCGCTCGACGCCGCGAGGAAGAGCATCGCATCGCTCGCGTCACGAACCCGATCCTTGGGATCCTTCTCGAGACATCGGCGAAGCATCCGCTGAACGTTCACGGGCACGCGACTCACGTCGGGTTCGTGACCCACCACTGAGGCGAGCACGTCGGTGATCGTGTCTCCGGCGAACAACCGCGAGCCGGCGATCATCTCGTAGACAATCACGCCGAAGGCCCAGATATCGGCGCGCCTGTCGACCTGCTTGCCTCGCGCTTGTTCAGGCGACATGTACGCGGCGGTACCGACGATCACGCCGACACCCGTCGCCGCCGCTGTCAGCGTCGGCGCATCGCCGACCGGAACCGCGCTCCACGGACCATCGGTCTTGGCGAGGCCGAAATCGAGCAGCTTAAGCGTGCCGTTGCCGGTGATCTTGATGTTGGCCGGCTTGAGGTCGCGGTGAACGATGCCCTTTTCGTGAGCGGCCGACAGGCCGTCAGCGATCTGCCGCGCAAACCCGAGCGCTTCATCGAGCGGAATGGCGCCTTGGGCGATTCGCTCCGCCAGCGTCGGCCCCTCGACGAGTTCCATGATCAGCGCGCGATCCTCGACGGCGTAAATCGCAGCGATGTTGGGATGGTTCAGCGAGGCCAGGACCTGCGCCTCCCGCGTGAAGCGCGCCATGCGCACGGGGTCAGCGGCGAAATCGTCGGGGATCACTTTGATCGCGACCTCTCGCCCGAGCTTGCTGTCGGTCGCACGATAGACCTTGCCCATCGCCCCTTCGCCGAGCGTCGCCGAGATGCGGTAATGGGCGATCGTGTCAGGAGTCACGCGCTAGAGGGCCCTAGGATATCGCGCTTATCGATCAGGTGACGAACCAGGGCACGACATGCCGTGGGCAAAGCTGGTGTCGTCCTGTTCAGCGATGCGGCACGCGCATGTGCATCGCGGTGCGTCTATTGCACGGCCGAATGCGCTGTGTCGACGCACCGCGCAGCTAGGGCCAGAAGACCCTCGTGGAAGCGGCGCATTCTGATCGCTGCGGGCGCGAGTGCAGCCACGGTGTGTCTGCTCGTCGTCCTGGCCCTGATCGCGCTCCACACTCCGCCGATCCAGCGGCTCGTCGCCAGTCGTATCCTCGACATGCTCGAGCGTCAGCAGCTGGCTGTCAGCGCACAACAGTTTCGCTACAACCTGCTCGACGGGTCAGTGTCACTGCAGCAGGTGCGTATCGGGTCCACCCAGTGGCGCGACGGTCCCCCGTTCATCACCATCGGTCGCGCGCGAGTCGTCGTCAACCTTCTGCAATTGCTGCGCGGCCTCACCGCCGGCGCGACGGGGGACGGCTTCGCCGCCGAGACATCAGGGCCGGCGTACGACGCTGCGCGCGCCGCTCTCTCGACAGCATGGGGCGGCGACACGATCAGAGTCGCCACGGGAGGCTCGATTCCACTCGTCCACGCCTTGAGCACCGGCGTGCCCGACGCGGAGATTCTGCTGCTCGGCGCGACCGACGGCTTCAGCAACATCCACGCGCCGAACGAGCGCGTGCTCGTGAAAGAACTTCGCAACACCGTGCTGGCGCAGGCGCTGTTCTTTCATGAGTACGCCGACCGCTGGAGCAGCACCTCGAAACGGTAGCGCTGCCCCGCCGAAGCCGAAGGCGGAGTCAATTCGCGCGCCTGAGGGCTGGATACGGGACCGCGACCCCATGCCGGTTCAGTGCCTTCCTCAGGCGCTTGCGGAATTCACGGCCGACTTTCCACTGCTGCTGCGGCATAGTCTTCAGGCGGATCCTGAGCTGCATCGACCACTCGGCGAAGCCGACCACGCCGTGTATCTGCGCGGGCTCGAGCATAATCGCCGCGAACTCGGGGTTCTTGCGCAGTTCGCGATCGACCTCCCGGACGATTTCTGATACGCGATCCGGATCCTCCTTGTAGGAGATGTTCAGATCGATGACGTAGTGAGAGAAGTCCTTGCTCTGGTTCGCCAGGGTGGTGATCGCGCCGTTGGCAAAGACGTGGACGGTGCCGCGCACGTCACGCAGGACGATCGTCCGAAGATTGATTTGCTCGACGAGTCCATCAGTGCCGTTGATCGTGGCATCGTCTCCGACGCGCACCTGGTCCTCCAGGATCAGGCAGAACCCATTGAGCAGATCCTTGATCAACCACTGCGCACCGAAGCCCAGCGCGATGCCCGCGATACCCGCACCGGTGAGCAACGGCGCGACGTTGACGCCGAGCTCGTTGAGAACGGTCACCATGGCGACCGCGACGATGAGCACGGTGGCCACCTTGTTGACGACGAAACCGATCGTGCGGGCACGTTTGGCATCCTCGCGGGCGTTGCTCAACCGGACGCCGGCCCGCAGCTCTTTCTCGAACCGCTTGACGAGCAGACTGACGGCGCGGCACAGCCCATACGCAATCAGGACGATGAGCACGATGCGAAGCCCCGGACCACGCAACCACGCCTTCGTCTCGTGCATCGAGCCGCTGACGCGAGGACGAACGCCGGTCAGTTCGAGCGCCGGAAACAACAGCAGTATGCCGACGACGAAGAAAGTGACGATCGACACCAGCCGCAGTGGGGTCCGGACCAGTGGGCTGCTCGAGGGGATGGCCTCGCCAACGAACGAGTGCAGCGTCGAGCTGGCGAGCCGCCTCGCCAATAACGCCGACATCCACGCGATTGCCAGCGTCGGTAGCAGCGCGAACAGTAATGCGTGCCAGTCAACCGGATTGGCGAGCAGTCGACTCCACATACGCCGTCAAGCTCAGGATGCAAGGCAACATCCACGCACACGCTCTCTGCCGTGAGCCGCGACGCATCGATACCTCGCGAGCCGCCGTAAGGTCCCACGACATCTGGTGACGCATTCAATCAATGTGCGGGAGGCGAAGGCGAGGCACACAGGTTGCACAGCGCATGACTTTGCAGACTTCGCGCGAGCGAGCACGACAAGGAGGCACACATGGGCAGAATCGCAGACATGCGTGGGAGACACCCCCTCGCGACGGGCATCCTGGCTGGAACAGCTGTAGGCGCGTGTATGGGAATACTGTTGGCGCCACGGCGCGGAAGCGAAACACGGAAACGCGTGGGAGATGGCGTCAACAGTGGCTATCGTCGCGCGAAGGGTTCCGTCGGGCAGTGGGCCAGGAGCGGCCAGGGGGCTTACAAGTCCACCCGGGACAAAGTCGTGAAGGGTGCGAAGGGCACCTCTCAGTACGTCCGCGAAGTGGCGAATGCCGTCACCAGGAAGGCGCACCGAGAGGGTGAGGCGGATCTTCGCCAAATGTCTTCGGCCTCCTCATCGGGAACAGTGGGACAGCGACCTCGAAAGGCGATCTGAACCGCGGCATCGTGCACATCGACACAAAAGAACGAACGGGCTGAAAGGCGCTCCATTGATTCCTGCGCCTGCGACCCACGATATGTCGTGGGATCGTTCCATCACGCTGTTCACTGCGTGATGTGTCACGAGATTCTCCCCTATCCGCCTGCGCTTTGTGCTATGACGACTTCGGCCCATGCGCGTCTTGTGCACCGTTCTCGTGTTGTTCTGCGCCGTCGCTGTACACGCGCAGACCACCGCAACACTGCAGGGACGCGTGTTCGATCCCACCGGCGCCCTACTGCCTGACGCCTCGATCACTCTTCGCAGCGACTCGATCGGGATCGATCGCTCCGTCGCTACCGATGATGCGGGGCAGTATCACATCACGCAGATTCCGCCCGGGTCATATACCGTTGCGGCCACTGCGCCAGGTTTCAAGTCCATCATCATCGCGGCGTTGACCGTCGACGTCGGGCGTACGGTCGTGCGCGACTTCCACCTGGAAGTCGGCGACAGAACCGAAACGGTAATCGTGAGGGCGGAGCGGTCGTCGATCGATCGCGCGTCCGCCACTGTCGGACACGTCGTGACGACAGACACGTTGGACGATATTCCGCTCAACGGCCGGCGCTTCACGGATCTCGGGCTTCTCGTGCCGGGCTCGGTCGCACCGTCTCAGACTGGGTTCTCCACAACGCCGATTCGAGGGACCGGAGCGCTGGCGATCAACACAGCCGGCAATCGCGAGGAGGCGGTCGGCTTTCTCGTCAACGGTGTGACAACGAACAACCTCACGTTCGGTTCGCTGATGTTTCAACCCCCGATCGGCAGCCTTCAGGAATTCAAGGTGGACAACTCCGCCTTCAGCGCCGAATACGGGCATGTCTCAGGGGCGATCGTCAACATCGTCACGCGTTCAGGCACGAATGAACTGCACGGCGAGGGCTTCGAGTTCCTGCGGAACGATGCGCTCGACGCGCGCAACTTCTTCGAGTTCACGACTCCCGACCCGCATCCGTTCTCACGGAATCAGTTCGGCGGCTCGCTGGGAGGACCGGTCATTCAGGGGCGGAGTTTCTTCTTCGCCAGCTTCGAGGGACTGCGGCAGCGTCAGGGCCTCGACATGAACAGTGTGGTGCTGAATGACGATCAGCGGGCCGCGGCGACCGACACCGTCATTCGTCGATTGATTGAGCTGATTCCACGCGCGAACGTCATCGACGCGGATGGGACCGCTCGTTTCGTGGGTTCGGCTGACGCCGTCGTCAACGACGATCGGTGGACGATTGATGTGCGGCACAAGGCCGGCGACAACGATCAGCTCCACGCGTTCTACGGAAGTCAGCGGGTCGGTGCGACGGAGCCGACCTCGCAGGGCAACAGCATCCCCGGCTTCGGCCACCTCTCGGAATCACGTCGTAGCGTGCTGACCGCCGATGCCACTCATATCTTCGGATCGGCGCTGCTGAACGAGGCGCGATTCGGCCGAAGCGTGCTGAGAGGTGGGATCAATCCGGCCAGGCAGGTCAATCCGGCCGCCTTCGGGATTCGGAATGGCGTCGAGCGCAACATCGGGTTGCCGCAGATGATTGTCGCCGGCGGCCTCAACTTCGGCGGCCCGGCCAACTATCCGCAAGGGCGTGACGACACCTCATATGTGTTGGCGGACACGCTGAGCCACACGAGCGGCCGCCACGCACTCCGGCTGGGCGGCGAGTACCGTCACTTCATCAACGACAATTTCGCCGAAGGTACAGGGACCTTCAACTTCCCCAGCATCGCGGCATTTCTGGACGGAACCGCGAACGCGTTCAGCATCACACTCGGCGAGCGGAAAAATGTCATCGACCAGCACGCCGCGTCGATGTTCTTTCAGAACCGCATCACCGCTGGCTCCCGTCTCAGCGTCGAGGTCGGCCTGCGGTACGAGTGGCATGTCTCACCCACCGAGAGGGACAACCGGTTCGTGGTGTTCGACTCCGACACCGCATCCCTGCTGCGAGTCGGCGTGGATGTCGATGAGATCTATCAGCAGAACAACCGGAACTTCGAGCCACGCCTGGGTGTCGTCTGGGACATCGCCGGCGATGGTCGTACCGTCGCACGCGCGGCGTATGCGTGGGCGGCCGACGAGCCTGGCACGACGGCGGTCAGGGACACCGCGGCCAATCCTCCGAACGCGACGCCGCTGACTGCATCGGGGACGATTTCCATCCACAACGCCATCGAAACCACGCGCGCTGCCGGACTCTCACCGGCGACGATCGATCCCGAATTCCGGAACGCCCTGCTGCAGTCGTGGAACGTCAACATTCAGCGCCAGCTGTCTCCCGGCGTCGCCGCCACGGTGGGCTACTTCGGTTCGGCAGGCAGGCATCTACGCATCTCTCGCAACATCAATCAGCCGATCGAGGGCGTCCGCCCGTTCACATCGCTATCGCTTGCCAGCCCGATTCTCCCGGGCACGGCGCTCGGCAACATCACCCAGGTCACAAGCGACGGCTTTTCGAGCTACCACGCGGTGGTGATGTCGGCAACCAAGAGGCTGTCACGCGGCCTGCAGTTCACCACCTCATATACGTGGTCGAAGTCGCTCGACACCAACTCGCTCAACTCCTCCGGCTTTGCCGTTCAGAACAGCTACGACATCCGCAATCAGTACGGTTTGTCCGACTTCGATGCCCGGCACCGGTTCGTGCTCAGCGGTACGTACGAATTGCCATTCACCGGTTACCCGCTGATACGGGGCTGGCAGCTGGCGGCGATCGTCCAGTCGCAAAGTGGCAATCCGATCAACATCGTCACGAGCAACAGCAGCCTCAACGGCACGCCGAATACCGTGCGTCCAGACGTGACCGGACCGGTGCGCATCGTCGGCAGTGTGGATCAGTGGTTCGACACCTCGGTGTTCGTTCCCGTGGATCGGTTCGGCAATCTCGGCCGCAACGTCGTCATCGGCCCGTCGTTCCATAACACCGACCTGTCGGTCATCAAGAATTTTCAGCCAGGCACAGGAACCCGTCTCCAGTTCCGTGCCGACATCTTCGATCTGTTCAACTACGCCAACCTGGGTCCACCAGGGAACATCGTCGGAAGTCCGACGTTCGGAAAGATCTCGCGGACGCGTTTTTCCACGGGTGAGGCAGGCTCGTCACGGCAGATTCAGCTCGCCGTGAGGGTGTGGTTCTGAGATGACCGCTCGCGCGCAGACTCGCCTGACGTCAGCCGCTGCGCTGACGATCGCCTCGCTGACGTGGTTCTGCCCGATGGCATCGGCGCAGTCGACGCCCCCGAAGACCGTGCTGACCGTCCACTGGAGCAGCGAAGACTTTCCGTCCAATCCCGTCGTTGATGGCGCCATCCGGGAAGTCTTGCGCTCGGGCGCGGATACGCCAGTCGACTACTTCGCGGAATACCTGGAATCCGATCGCTTTCCGGAGGATGAGGCTGCACTCGCCCTGCACGACTACATTCGTCAGAAGTATCGCGGCCGGCGGATCGACCTGGTGTTCGCCGTCTCCGAAGTCGCCTTGAGGTTCGTGCTCCGCTTTCGCGATGAGCTGTTTCCGGATGCGCCCATCGTTTACTCAGGGGTCGCGCCAATCGACGACAGTATGGCCGGTGCGGCACAGCTCACGGGGATCGTGACCGGCAGCGCCGCGTACGAGGAGACCCTGGAGCTGGCGTTGACTCTGCACCCCTCGACCGAACGGGTCTTCGTGGTTGCCTACGCCCCGACTGGTGACTTTCTCGACGTCGTGCGGAACGAGCTTCGTGCATTCGAGCCACGAGTGCAGCTCACGTATCTCACCGGGCTGCCACTGCCACGTCTGCTTGCAGCCGTCAAGACCGTTCCGCCGCGAAGCCTGGTTCTGTACATCCGGTACTCACGGGAAGACCCGGGGCAGGTGCTGTTTCCTCAGGAGGTGGGGCGCCTCGTCGCAGAGGTTTCGCCCGTTCCGGTCTACGCAATCTCCGAGGCGTATCTTGGTACAGGCGTCGTTGGCGGCGCGATGTACTCGGCGCGTGCACTGGGCATTCGTCTAGGAACACTTGGGCAGCAGATTCTCCGGGGCGGGAGACCGGACTCACCGATTGAACGCGCCAGAACCGTCCCGATGTTCGACTGGCGGCAAGTCAAGCGCTGGAGCATCAGTCCGTCAGCACTGCCGCCGCAATCGGACATTCGATTCAGGGAACCCAGCGCATGGGACAAGTACCGCTGGTACATCGTCGGGGCGATTGCGTTGGCGGCTCTACAGACGATGATGATCGCGGCCCTCGTCGTCGAGCGATCGCGCCGTCGGCGCGGGCAAGAACGCTATGCGATGGCCACTGCGGCGGGCGGCGTCGGTGTCTGGGACTGGAACCTGGAGACCAACGAAGTCAAAGTGGATCCTGCACTGATGTCGAGCCTCGGGTATGCGGACGGCGAAATCGCCAACCATCTCGATCAGCTCTCGCAACTAATGCACCCGGACGATGCGGCCGCAGTTCTGGCACGCATGCGGGAGTCCGCTGAGGATCCGTATCCAACCTCCGAAGTGGAGTTCCGCATGGTGCATCGCGACGGCGGCATTCGGTGGTTTCTGTCGCGCGGCTCGCGCGTGCGCCGGAACGGCGGCCCGGCCTACCTCACCGGCACCTATATCGACATCACCGATCGGAAAGCGTCTGAGCGAAAGCTCAGCGAGATGCAGGTCGAGCTCACGCGCGTGTCACGTCTCACGGCGCTTGGCGAATTCGCCGCCGCTCTGTCACATGAAATTCGCCAGCCGCTCGCCTCGATCGTCACCAACGCGAAGGCCTCCCTGCGTTTGCTCGGCAGCCCCGCGCCCGATCTCACCGAAATTCGCGAGGCACTGCTCGACGTCGCGGATGCCGGCAATTGGGCGAACGAAGTGATCCAGCGAAACCGCCAGCTGTTCAAACAACGCACCGTCCAGAAAGAGCCAGTCGACATCCACGACGTCATTCACGAGGTCGCGGTACTGGCCGAAACACAACTGCAGAACCGGCGAACCGTGCTGACGACCGACTCCGCATCCCCGCTGCCGACCGTCATCGGTGATCGGATCGAGTTACAGCAGGTGCTCTTGAACCTCATCGTCAACGGCATTGACGCAACCGAGAGCGTCGATCCAGGACCGCGGCGTATCGTCGTTTCCACTGAGCTCGTCGCGGAGGGCCTGGTGAAAGTCTCGGTGACCGACAACGGCGTCGGCCTCGACGGCGTCGATATGCAGCAGATGTTTTCGCTGTCGTACACGACCAAGGCGAACGGCAGCGGAATCGGCCTCTCACTGAGCCGCTCGATTGTCGAGGCTCACGGGGGCACGCTGTGGGCCGAGCCGAATCAGGATGCGGGAGCGACGTTTTCCTTCACCGTTCCGGTTTACCGCCCCGCGGTAGAGAAAACCACGATCGCGGCGGCGCGATCTCACTGATTGACGACTGTCGGCGGCCGTGACATAAGGGTCGCCCATGAGGGGGACCGACGTGAGGCTGATCATCGCGACGTGCCTGGCTGCCGCATTGGCGACGGGCACCACCATAGCCGCTCAATCGAAGTCCGCGTGCAACCGCGCGTGTCTAACCGGGTTCGCCGACACGTATCTCAAAGCGCTCGCGGGCAACACTCCCAACGCAGTGCCGCTCGCGGCCAACGCCAAAATCACTTTCAACGGGCGCGCGGTCACACTCGCCGATGCGTTCTGGGATTCTGCCGATCGCATCGTCTACCGCTTCGACATCGTCAACGATCGGCTCGGTGACGTGGCCATCGAGGCCGTCGTGCAGAACAGCGACAGCAGCAAGACGATGTACATGGTGCGCTTGAAGGTCGCCGACGGAAAGATCACCGAAGTCGAGACCATCAAGGCGAACAAGGGCGAAGCGGATCGGTTGTGGGATCCGGACAACCTGAAAGAGGTGTCGCCGTCGTTGCAGTTGTCGCTGCGCCCTGCCGATCAGGATTCCTACTACGGGTTGATCGCCGCGGCTGAAAGTTACTGGCGGGCGTTTCAGACCAACGGCACCGAGGAGTACCATCCCGCGGCCTTGTTGCCCGACGCCAGACGCTATGAGAACGGCGTGCAGACTACCGGCATGGTACGCAATGGCGCGTTCGTCTCAGCGGCGGAAGGCTTCGATAAGGGCCGCTTCATCGGACGCAATCTCTGGGATCGCCGTTATCCGGTCGTCGACACTGAACGCGGCATCGTGCTGTCGATCGTCCGCTTCGGGTTGAAGGATGGCGCGAAGAGCCAGAGCGCTGCGACGACCAACGATCGTCTCGTCGCGGAGTTCTTCGCGGTGAAGTCAGGGATGATTCAGGAAATTCACGCCGTGCTCTTCAATTTGCCGGACGCACAACCGACCGGATGGGAGCCGTGGTACGGTCCCGGTCGGGGTGGATCGTAGGTCCGGCTAAAGCCGGACACTACATCGTGGCTGGTCCGGCGCTAAAGTTGGACACTACATCAGAGACTCTGCTTTCGGGTATTGTGGCGCGTCCGCCCGTCGCTCAACGTGCCTGTGCGAGAAATCCATGGGTGCGCCCACCCGTGTCCACATAGGTACCAACGAGATCACCGCTGGCGTTGATGCCGAACACGCGCGTCGCAGTCGCCTCGGGCATGTCCACGCGTCCAAACGACTCACCGTCGTATGTGAACCCGTGAAAGAGCCCCGCGACGTCGCGATAGACGCCAACGACGATACCAGCGGGGTTGATGTCCCACGCGGCCGTGGATGTGGCGCCAGGCACTTCAAACGGTGTAAAGCGGCTTCCGTTGAACAGATAGCCTTTGCCGCGGTTGTCCATCATGTCCGTGAACAGCCCGACGATCAGACGCCTGTCAGGTGTCGCGCCGTTGTGCATCGTCGTGGGTTCGGCAATCGCATCGAACCCTCGACTTGACACGACCATCCCGTGCATGGTGCCCATAGTGTCCGTGTCGTGATAACAGCCCAGAATCGTGCCGTCGGGCAGGATGCGCTGCGGGATCGTGTTCTGATGGGCAGGATAATCGACGGGGTGAAAGTCACCATGCCTTGTCAGGAGGAAGCCGTGGATCGGCACCGCTCCTGATTCGTTCTGGCGCTGGTACGTGCCCACGACGTCTCCGGACGGACCGATGCCGCGTAGCTGGGTCAACGTTGCATCCGGATAATCGACCGATCGAAAGTTGCCCCCGCTGTAGATAAAGCCGTGAGTCTTGCCAGCTGCGTCGTTGTAGAAACCGACGACGTCTCCGCCGGCATTAATCCCTTGCGCATTGGTCAGTGTCGCCCCTGGAAAATCGATTGGCGAGAAGACAAACGTGCCTTCCTTACCGTGTACTCGATTCAGGCCAGCGACCAGGATCACCCCGATGAGAATCGATGAACGCATGCGGCTCATAACACCTCCTCAGGAGTTGATCAGCGTCCGAGATTCAAGCGCGCGCCGAGCATCACGCGCCGCGGATCCACGAACACCGTAGCCTGGCCAAACGTCGGGCTGTAGAAATTGTCCGTCGCCAGCCCTTCCTCCGTCGCGCGGTTGAGCACATTGAGCACGTCTACGAGCAAATCAAGTCGTCCGATTCCACACCGCACCGTGCGAGACAGTCTCACATCGACGAGCGCCTGTGATGGGAGACGACGAGAGCCACGCGGCTCGAGCAGGACGCGAGTGTCGCCTTGAGGCAGCGCGATCTGCGTGCTGGCCGCCCACGGCTTGCCGCTGAGAAGCTGCACGTTGCCGGCGACCACGAATCCAGTGCGAGGGATCTCCCACGACGATGCGGCACGGAACAGGTGTGGACGATCGTTGGGCAGCCGGCCACGAGCGTTGGTGACGCTATTCGGGTCGCGGCCGAAGGTCCCCGCACCGAACGTGCTGCTGGCCTGACCATCGGCGGCAGTCCCACCGCTGGATGGCTGCAGCCCTGACGTTCGTGACCAGGTGTAGGACGCGAGCATGTACCAGCCGTCGGAGTACCGCTTCTCGATAGCGGTGACCATGCCGTTGTAAGTCAACGAATATCCGTCAGGATTGGTCAGGAAGAATCGCCGGCTGGCAGTGCCACTCGTCAGGACGAAGACCGGCACCACGCGGCCGTCGCTCATCGTTCTGGTCTCCTCGCGGTAGGCACCTGCGGTGTCCGTCCAGCTGATGAAATTGCCGCCATCTTTCCGGACGTAGGCAACCGACGCAGCCAAGCGGCGACCGATCTCGCGATCGACGCCGATGGAGTACTCATCGGTGCGCGGCGCGCGTGTCGACGGATTTAGACGAAGGTTGACCGTGGGATCCACGTTCGACACCAGCGTGGTGTACCCGCCAGTGGCCAGGTCGAACGCGCGAGTGGTCGTCGGCGTCTGGCCGGGATGCACTGGTGCAAGCTCGCCGGTGAGGACGCCCTGATGGAATCGTCCGTAGCTGGCACGAAGCATCGTTCGACCATCCGACGTGAGCTTCATGGTCATACCAAGACGGGGTGACCATACATTCCACGTGTAGAGCGTGCCGAGTCCCTGAACGATGGTGCCGGTCTCTTGGCCGCTGACGTCGCGGGCCGGCAAATCTTGGCTGATCGCTCGCGTGTGATCGAAGCGAAGGCCGGCGTTGATCGTGAGTCGATCCTGAATCGTCATCGACTCACTCGCGAACGCACCAGCGTTGACGAATTGGCCGCCCGCGGTTGCCGGGTCGCGCGAGATAGCCTGGAACGGCGCCCCTCCGCTGTCGATGTAGCGAGTCCCGGTCGGAATCGCGGCGAGGGCGTGATGCTCACCTCGTTCCGCCTGGACGCCCGCCTTCCATTCATGATCGACCCCGAGCATCTGTGGACGATAGTGTGTGACGGTGCCTTTCGTGGTCGTCCGCATCAACGTGAAATCGCCGAACCCCGGCGCGCCACCAGTGGCGACGCCGGTGAGCCGATCGACGCGATTCGCAGTCGTGACGTTGCCGATGTTGGGCACGTTCTCCTGCGCGCTGACGAACCGGCCGACGCGTGCGTCCCACAGGGTGTTGCTCGACGGCGTGTGCGTCACATGCGCAAACGTCGTCGTCGGTACCGATGCCTGGAACCGAACCGTTGTCTCGAATGGCGTCGCGAGCGTCGGCCGCTCCGGATTGACCCATTCTTCGTTGTGCAAACTCGAGAGTACACGGATGCTGGGCGTCGCCTGCCAGGTCAGTTTGCCCAGGAACTTGTTCTGCTCGTAGGTGCGAGGAAATGTCGGGTCCGTGCCGGGCTGGCTGTCGTAGTCGCGGAGGTATTGATAGCCAGCGAAGAACCACACACGATTGCGCACGACGGGACCACCGAGATTCGCGGTGAAGTCACGGTACCGCGTGCGGGCGTAGCCGCTGGTCGGTTGGCTGCAACGCACGCAGGGCAGCTCAATCGGTTGCGCTGTCAGAGCCGACGGCTGGCCGTAATACGAGAGATCAGGCTGGAATTGGTTGCTTCCCTGCCGTGTCACGACGTTGAAGACGGCGCCTTGAATATTGCCAAATTCGGCGGAGGCACCCACCGATTGCACCTGCACTTCCTGAATGACATCGCTGCCAGGTTCGGCCACCGCGCCACCACTGCACGGGCACGTGAAGTTCGTGCCGTCGAGCAGAAACGCGTTCTCGTTCACACCCGAACCAAATGCGGTGACGCTGTTGTTCGTTCCGCTCGAGGCGGATGTCGGCGAGATCCCTGGCGCCACCTTGATGAAGTCGAAGAGGCTGTAGCGACGCCCGGGAATGGTCTTGATGTAGTCTGCACCGAAGCGGGTCTCGAACCCACTGCCGCGAGCCTCGATGCGCGAGCCACCGGGCACGTCAATCGCCTCAGCGACTCCGCCGATGGCGAGGACGAGCACTCGCTCGATCGTTGCGCCAGCACCGATCGTGACGTTCTCTTCGCGATAGTTGGCAAAACCTGATAACGCGATCTCGAGTCGATATTGCCCTGGCGGAAGAGCCTGGAAACGAATCTGGCCGCTGTCGTTGGCCGTCACGGAGGCGGGGCCGCCGATCAGAGCAGGCGATTCGATCCGGGCCGATGCGCCCGGAAGGACGCCTCCCTGCTCGTCCCTGACTGTGCCAATCAATGTTCCGGTGAGGCCTTGCCCAGAAGCAATACGGGGCAACAGCGAGCAAACGGCCGCCAGAACCACGAATGCATGCGCGCGCGTCATGGTGGTTTCCCTCTGTCACATAACGCGTCGTTCGGCTCACAATTACCTCAGCGCAATGAACGGACACGACCAATCAGGTGTGACACAGCTGCTGATCGCGTGGGGCGATGGCCAGCGCGATGCGCTGGACCAGCTCGTGCCGCTCGTCTACGACGATCTCCGGCGGCTGGCCGCTGGATACATGGGCCGCGAGACGCCAGGCCATTCACTCCAACCGACAGCGCTCGTGCATGAGGCCTACGTGCGCCTCGTCGATCAACGGCGGGTGCAGTGGCGCAACCGCGCGCACTTCTTCGGCGTCGCGGCGAACATGATGCGGCGGATTCTGGTGGACTACGCGCGCAAGCGACGCGCGGACAAGCGGGGCGGCGCGGCCGAGCGCGTCACGCTGACCTCAGACATCGCCACCGCTCCGGAACAAAACGATCTCGACGTGCTGACACTGCACGAATCGCTGGAACGGCTCGCCGCATTCGACCCGCAACAGGAACGGATCGTCGAGCTCCGCTACTTCGGCGGACTGACGATCGAGGAGACGGCGGAAGTTGTCGGCGTCTCGACGGCGACCGTTGCACGTGAGTGGACGATCGCCAAGGCGTGGTTGCGCGCCGATATGTCCGCTCGCACGGTGTAAGGGCGACGAATGTGTCCCCTTACTTGGCGGCTGCCTGCGCGCGCGCCCGCTCCTTTGCTTTGAGCTCTTCCGCCCAATTCAAGACGACGATCGCGCGAGTCCCAAAGACGGTGCCGGCGTTGTCGCGCACCATGAGGAAACGCTGGCCGTCTGGCGTCACGTCGTAATTCGCGGCGGCGGGCCCTCCCATTTCGCACGATGCCCCGGTGCCTTCGTAATAGGCACCTTCGAAGAGCATTTTCGGCGCTGACGCCCGCAGCTCCGCACCGCTCGTCACGACCGACACGGCCATCATCTTGTTTGCTTCGCGGTAGTAGAGTTCTCCGCCCATGCGACGCCACACCGGATCTGTGCCGCCGGCGTTCGAGATCTGGATCTTGGGTCCCAGGCCGGGGAACGGCTGCACGTAGATCTCCGGCTTGCCGGATTCGGTAGATGAATACGCAACCCAGCGACCATCCGGCGAGAACTTGGCCGAACCTTCGCCAAACTTCGACCG
Source organism: Vicinamibacterales bacterium (assembly GCA_036565925.1). Lineage (GTDB taxonomy): Bacteria > Acidobacteriota > Vicinamibacteria > Vicinamibacterales > UBA2999 > Gp6-AA40. The sequence continues at coordinate 6,974 of DATCXH010000302.1, read as the reverse complement.
CGAAATCGGACGCGCGTCACCGTCTCCCGACAGCGGCAGAATCCACGCATCGTCACCGGTCTCCGCGGCCTTCTGGTCGAAGGTGAGGAACTTCCCGTCGGGAGAGAACGACACCGGATTCTGTCTCGTTCCCTTCGGATCGAGCCGCTCTGGCATTCCGCTGCGGTCGGCATTCATCGACCACATCGTCATGCCGCCGGCGGCCCACGACCGGTACGCCAGTCGCTTGCCGTCCGGCGACCAGACGGGATTGTGGCTCATGCCGTCAGTGGTTACTTTGCTGAGCACTGTGCGGGCGAAGTCGTAGAAGTAGAAGTCGTGATTCGGTCCCTCGATTTCGACCGCCATCGAGCGGCCATCTGGCGCGATTCTCGGGTACAGGTAGGAGGCCGGCTTGAGCGGTACGGGCTCGGCCTTACCCGACCGATCGATCCAGACCAGCGATCGATTGCCACCCTCGACACCACCCGGCACGTAAGCCAGATCGCCCCGCTTGGAGATCGCGAAGTGGGCCGCGCCAGTGTTCTGGCTCATCATCACGTTCTCGACCACAGCAAATGCAGAGCCGGTGATCTCACGACGTTGCAGATCGAAGGGAACCGCGAACAATTTTCCGGCACTGGCGTAGACGATGTGGCCCGAGGGGGAATAGACGCCGGCACTGCCACCGGTGATCAACGTCTTCCGTTCCCGAGTCCCCAGATCCCACAGATCGATCCGAGCGTTGTCATAGCTGTCGATACCAGCGAACGAGACGGTGTAGACAAGCGCTTGCCCGCCAGGGAGCAAATGCGCAAATCGATGGCTCCTCTCTCCGTTCTTGAGATCCAGCTCGGTCACCTTCTCGATCGGCCCTCCCGTCTCGCGAACTCGAACAATGCCTCCGAGGTAGGCGTTCGTCCAATAAATCCATCCGTCCTCGGCCCAGTCGCCCCCATGAAAGTTGTCGTAATCGGCAAGTTTCGTAGCCGGACCGCCGGAGAGTGGCGCTTTGAAGAACGGGCGGATGTTGGCGATGATGCTGTTGCCTTCAACGAACGAGATCGACGCACCGTCAGGCGAGAAGAGTGGAGCGCCACGAAAATTCGGTGTGTTCGTCACCTCCAGGGGCTGGTTCTCGAGTCCATCCAGGCGGCGTATTGACACCGGCCCTGGCAACGGAGTCATTGCGAGCAGCTTGCCGTCCGGCGAGAGCGCAAGGTTCGAGTTGAGCGTCGGGATCATGACCGAGTTTTTCGGCATGTCCACTGTGAAGCGCGTGACTCGCGCATCACCAGCTGTGGGTTGGATGTTCAATGCGAACCACGCCAGCGCACCGGAGGTGACCGTAAGGAGCGCGGCCGCCGCCACGGCCACCTTCGTGCGGCGCCGCCACTTGGTGGTCTGCTGAAGCGCAACTTCGGGGTCGGGCTCGTCTTCTGGAGTCCGTATTAGCCGCTCGATCTCGACGCGCGCGTCTCCGATATCGCGCAACCGCTGCTTCGGATCCTTCGCGAGGCAGCGCTGTAACAGTCTCCGCAGCGTACGCGGTGTGTCGGGTGGAAGCGTCGCCCAATCCGGCTCGCGGTCGAGAATCGCCGCGATGGTGTCCGATGCGGTGTCGCCCTCGAACGCCATCCTGCCGGACAGCATTTCGTATAGCACGCACCCGAATGCCCAGATATCGGTGCGCTTGTCCACAGTCTTGCCGCGCGCCTGCTCAGGACTCATGTAGCCGGCGGTACCGACAATCACCCCGCTACCGGTAGCGCCCGCGGTGACGGTGTGCGCACGCGTAAGACCCGCCGCGGCGTCGTCGCCGGTGACGACCTTGGCGATGCCAAAATCGAGCAGCTTGACCAGGCCGTCGGGCGTGATCTTGATGTTCGCCGGCTTGAGGTCGCGATGGGTCACGCCACGCTCGTGCGCAGCCTCGAGCGCATCGGCGATCTGGTGGGCGTAGTTCAATGCTTCGGGCAGGCGAAGGCCGGGCCTCGACGACCCGTCAGACTGCGCCAGCCTTTGCGCAAGCGTGTCGCCCTCGACGAGTTCGAGCACCAGACCGCGAATGCCCTCACCCTCCTCAAGTCCATGAATCGCCGCGATGTGCGGATTACTGAGTGAGGCGACGACGCGGGCTTCGCGTTCCAGGTTTGCGAGGCGAGCGGCATCGGTCGTGAACGCGCGGGGAAGCACTTTGATCGCCACGTCGCGACCGAGCTTCGTGTCGTGCGCTCGGTAAACCTCGCCCATGCCGCCTCGACCCAACAACGCTTTGACTTCAAAGGTGCCGATGCGGCGGCCAGTGAGCGGGACGTGGTCCTCGGCGACAGCTTTTGCCACGAGCGCGCCCGATGGCCCGCCGAACATGCCGTAGAACTCGTCGGTGGATAGTGGCTGATCGAGCAGCGTTTGCACATCCTTCAACAGCTCGTCGTCACCCAAGCACGCTTCAGCGAGGAAGGCGGCCCGATCGGAGATCGGACGCGCGGTCGCCTGGCCATAGACGGTCTTGACCCGATTCCATCGCTTTGGATCCATTGCTCTCCACCTCGGCGGGCGATTCTACACCCGGGCTATGCCTTCTCCCCTTAACGCGTGGTCGGCGAAGTTTTTACCTCACGAGAGCCCCGAAGGAATACGATTTTCGGCACGCTCATGGTGGATGCGAAGCGACACTGGGACAACGTCTACGCGACGAAGGGCGAACGCGACCTCAGTTGGTTTGAAGCATTCCCGATCCTGTCGCTGCAGATGCTCGAGGCCGCAGGCGTGACGGCTGAGTCGTGCGTCCTCGACGTCGGCGGCGGTGACTCGAAACTCGTTGACGCCCTGATCGCGCGCGGACTCACCTGCCTGGCGGTGCTCGATGTCTCAGACGCTGCGCTCGAGCGCGCGCGGCGTCGCCTGGGACACGCGTCCTCGTTCATCACGTGGCTCGACGCCGATATCGTCTCCGACTGGTCGCTTGAGCCTATGGATGTTTGGCACGATCGGGCTGTGTTCCACTTCCTGACGTTGCCGGAGGATCGCACAAGCTACCGCTCACACCTCCGTCGGACGCTCAAGGTGGGTGGCACGGCCATTATCGCGACCTTCGCGCTTGACGGCCCGGACCACTGCAGTGGGCTCCCTGTGGTGCGCTATTCGCCGGACTCGTTGGTGAGGGAACTAGGGGAGAACTTCGAGCTGGTTGAGAGCCGGCCCCACGTGCATCACACGCCGTGGGGCCGGGCCCAGTCGTTTCAATATTCGCGGCTGCTGCGGTCCGCCTGAAGGCGGACACTACACCGTGGCTGGTCCGGCTAAAGCCGGACACTACATCAGAGAGTGAGCTTCCCGGTGCTGTGGCCGATCGATTCGATCTCGGCGCCGGCGAGTTCACCCATCGCCAGCAGCAGATTCGCGGTCGGGTCCTTCTTATCGTTGACGATCGAGCGGTTGCCCTTCAGGCGCCCGTTCGCGCCGCCGACGAGAACGGCCGGGGGGTTCTGCCGATCGTGCACGTTGCCGTTGCCCATGCCGCTGCCGAAGTAGAGCAGCGAGCGATCGAGCAGCGTGCCGTCGCCGTCCTGCGTCTCCTGCAGCTTGGCGACAAACTCCGAAAGTTTTGTCACGTGATAGGTCGTGAGCTTCGCGTATTTGGCGATGCCTTCGGCCGTGTCGCCGTGGTGCGACACCGGGTGATGCGGCTCGGGGATGCCGATGTTGGCATAACTGCGTCCGCTGCCCTCGTGACCGACCATGAACGTGAAGACGCGCGAGATGTCGGCCTGGAAGGCCAGCAACATCAGGTTGTAGGTGACCGACAGATGATCGTCGATGTTGTCGGGGAGACCGAGTGGTGCAACGGCGCCTTCCGGCACCGCGGCGGCGCGCGCGTCCATGCGATCGAGCTGCTGCTCGACGTCGCGGATGTTGGTCAGGTACTCGTCGAGGATCGCGTTGTCGGCGGGACCGAGCCTGCTGCGCATGCGTCGCGCTTCTTCGGCGACTGAGTCGAGCAGGCTCTGCTTGCGCCGCATGTTCGCCAGGCGCCGCTTCGATGATCCGGTCTCGCCGAAGATCCGCTCGTAGGTCACGCGCGGGTTGACGGCGACAGGCAGCGGGCTCTTATCGTCGCGCCAGGAGATCGCGTTGAAGAACACGCATGGATAGCCGTCGCATGCGCCGGCTGACGTGCCCATGTCCTCGGTGCCGACTTCGAGCGATCGCAGCGGCGTGTCTTCTGCGACTGCATCCGCGATGTACTGATCGATGCTCTTCTTCGACTGCACGACGAATTTGGCCATCACGGTGACCGGGCCGGTCCCGTTCAGCCACGCCGCGCTCGCGCCCATGTGCACGCCGCCCATATCAGGGTTGCCGTCGGGCGCCTTCAGGCCACTGACCGTCACAACGTGACTGCGGAACGGTTCGAGCGGCGACATGATCGGCTTGAACTCGAAGTTCGAGCCGGCCGTGTCGGGATGCCACTGCTGCGGATAGATGCCGTTCGGGATGTAAATCGCACCGAACCGGAACGGTCGCTTTGCGGCCTGTGCGGAGAGCGCCGGAATCATCGCGTCGAAGAACGGCATCGCGATGGCTGCCCCGAGGGCGCCACGGAGGAAGGTCCGACGAGGGAGGTGCTTCTTCGTGATGAACATCGCTACTCCTGCGAAGGCGGATTTGACGATCCGCCTCTACGGTTCGTGGCCTGCGTAGCCGCTGGCTTGACGTTAGTATCCGACAACTTGGTCCGCATCTGGAACGGGTCGCTCTTCACAATTCCGAGCAAGATTGCCTGCATTGCGTAGTCCTGCGAGGCCGCGCTCCTGACGATGTTTCGAACGACGGGCATATCAACGGGCTCGAGACCACGACCCAGGGCGTAGATCAGCAGTTTCTCCGTCACCGTTCCGGTGAACACATCGGGCCTCGACAGCAGCGCCTTACGTAGTGCCACCGGGCCGTCGATCTTCGTCCCGTCCGTGAGTACACCGGCCGAGTCTATCGAGAGTCCTTCCGTGGTTGCGGTGCGCCATTGGCCGACGGCATCGAAGTTCTCCAGCGCGAACCCGACAGGGTCGATGTTGCGGTGACAGGCGGCACACGTCGGACTGGCGCGGTGACGCTCGAGCTTCTCGCGGACCGTTGACGGCTTGTCCTTCGTCGCGCTCTCCTCGAGATCGGGGACGACTGCCGGCGGCGGAAGCGGCGGCGTGTTCAGCAGATTCGAGATGATGTACTTCCCGCGCAGCACCGGCGACGTGCGATTGGCGGCGGCGGTCATCGAAAGGATGCTGCCTTGCCCAAGCAGACCGCGCCGGTTCGGATCGGTCACCTGCACGCGGCGGAAGTGCGAGCCGTAGACCTTCGGGATGCCGTAGTGGCGAGCCAGACGCTCATTGACGAAGGTGTAGTCCGCATCGAGCAACGTCAACGTCGATCGATTCTCGCGGACGACGCTGGCGAAGAAGAGTTCGGTCTCTTTGCGCATCGCCTGACGCACGTTGTCGTCGAAGTCCGGGAACAAAAGGACGTCGGGCGTGACCTTGTCGAGATTGCGGAGTTGCAGCCACTGGCCGGTGAATGCCGTCATCAGCGCGTCAGCGCGATCGTCGGCGATCATGCGCCGCACTTGCGATTCGAGGACGCCGGGCGCGCGTAACTTCCCGGCAATCGCGAGATTCAGCAGCTCGTCATCGGGAATGCTGCTCCATAGGAAGAACGATAGGCGGCTCGCCAACTCGAGATCGCTCACACGATGCGCCGTCCCGGACGCCAGCGCCGGCGGATCGTTCTCCGAGCGGAACAGGAACGAGGGGCTGGTGAGAATACGCGCCAGACCGGCGCGAATGCCGGCATCGAAGTCGCCGCCGGTCGTCCGCTCCTCTTTGTACATGGCGAGTGGCGCGTCGAGATCGACTTTCGTTACTGGCCTGCGGAACGCGCGGCGCGCGACAGTGGACAGGATCGTGTTCGCACAAGGTGCTTCCTGCGCTGCCGTCTTCGGTGTGCAGACGAACAACTTCTTCCGTGAGTCAGTGCTGCTGAGACCGGTCGGATCGTAGGGCCCTTCGATGATCCCGTTGCGCAGACGCGGCAGGCCTGACGGATTGTGCGCTTCCTGACTGGAGCGCAACACGGGCTGCCACATGTTCTGTTCCTGCGTCGGACGCTCGACGAAGGTGAACCCGACTTCGTGGAGGCCGGCGGTCACCTTGATGCGTGGCGACATCATGCGCTTGTCGAACTCTTCGCGCGGCACCGGCTTGTTCTCAGTCGCCTTCTCGTGATCTTCTTTGCCGCCGATCGGCGCCGAGAACACACGCTTCCCGTCGATGGTGACGATGAACTGATGCGGCGTCTCGCTGCCCTCGACACCGACCAGCCCTTCGGCCACGGTCTTGAGCAATCGTCCCGAGAACACATACTCGCCGTCGGCCGGGAACGTGTGACGCACGAGCATCCCGCCGCGCGTACCGAGCGGCAGCCCTTCAACGTGCTGAGTCTGTGTGACGACGGTGCTGATCGTGTAGGTGTAGGTGCCCGGCTCGGATGTGGCATCGCCGACAGCCAGCTCCGCGATCCGCAGTCCAGCGGTGAGGTAGCGCTCGAGCAGCAGCGGCGACGTGGGCAGCGCCGTGGCAATGTTGTCGAATCCGAACTCGCCGCTGTCACTCGGCAGCAGATCGCCGACATCAACAGTGACGCCGAGCAGATCGCGCACCGCGTTCGCGTACTCAGTGCGGTTCAGGCGATGGAGTACATATCGGCCGGGGGCGTTCTTCCTGGCGGCCGCGGTATCGAGACTCGCGATCAGCGACGAGCGGAACTTGGCGAGTTCCACAGCGCCAGGTGTCGGCGATCCCTGCGGCGGCATCGCGCCGACACCGAGCTTCTTCACCACACGTTCCCACGTCGCGGCATCCGAGCCGGGATCGGCGAAGTTCGCTTTGTCGAGGGCGAGCGGCGCGCCGGCGGGCAGCGGGTTGCGGGTGTTGTGGCAG
>DATCXH010000435.1:0-2759 GCA_036565925.1 Vicinamibacterales bacterium | reverse complement strand
TCGGACTCGGACCGAATTTCCCCGGACGCCTGAGCACCATGGCGCTCATCCAGGGCCACGGCGGTGTGGGCGTGGTCGAAGCCGTCGGTCCCGAGGTGCGTCGCGTTCAGGTTGGCGACCGTGTGTGCGTATCCGGCACGCCGCAGTGCGGTGCCTGCTATCAGTGTCTTCGCGGGCGCGCGGACATGTGTCAGTTCCTCGGCCGTCAGGGTCCCGATGACCTCGTGCCGATTGCCGACATGCGCGACGGCACGGCCGTTTATGCGAACTCGCACATCGGCGGACTCGCCGATCTGATGGTGACGTTCGAAGAATGGGTCGTGCCGGTGTTCACGAAAGCGACCGCGGCGGATCTCGGCATGGTCTGCAGCTGCGTCGCCGTCGCAGGCCTTGGCGCCACAACCTCTCAGGCGCTCGCTCTCGTCGAGCCCGGCTCGATCGTCGCCGTAGTCGGGTGCGGGCCGCTCGGTCTGAGCGGCGTACAGGGTGCGAAGATCTCCGGCGCATCCACGATCATCGCGATCGATCCTGTTCGCGCGCGGCGTGAGGTCGCGATGAAAGTGGGTGCAACGCACACGCTCGATCCGAACATCGAGGGCGACAGACTCGTCGAGCGCGTTCGTGAGCTGTCAAAGGGTCCGAACAACCGGCTCTGGGCAGGTGGACGCGATTCGGGCGGCCTGCTGGGCGGCGCGGGAGCTGATTTCGTCCTCGAGGCCGCCGGCGCCGATCAGGCGCCGCCAAAGGTCGAAGCCGGCCCAGATCCCACCGGTATCGTTCCATTGCGGCAGGCGTACGAAATGTGCGCGCCGGGCGGCCACATTGTGACGACCAGTCTGCCGCGCGGGAATATAACGTTGCCAGCCGTACTTTTTACCATCGGTGGCCGCACTCACCACGCCGGCCAGGCCGGCGGCGCGAGCCCGATGCGCGACATTCCACGATTCGTCGAGATGCTCGACAAAAGTCAGTACAACGCGAAAGCGCTCGCCACCTCCGTCGTGCCGATCGAGCGCATGTTAGAGGCATATGAGGACGTCGTTTACAGAACGACGGTCACTGCGATCATGACGGTGTAATGCACAATGCAAAATGCAAAGCCGTTGCTGAATGCGCGCACGCATCGTTTGCATTTTGACTTTTGCGTTTTGAATTTCCAGCGAAGGACTTAAATGCCAAAGGCGCCGGAACAGGCCCGAGCCACCAAACCCTGGACCGTGATGATCTACATGATCGCGGACGACCCGGCAGGCGGAGCGCTGCTCGATCAGCAGGCCAACCGTGAACTGGATCAGATCGTTCATGGTGCGTTGTCGGTGGACCGCGATCGACTGTACGTCGCGGTTCAACTCGACTTCCGCAGCCAGCCTGACGTCTGGCGACGCGTGATCGGCGAAGGCGCGTGGCTCCAGCCGGAGAGCGACGCCGCCGATCCGGAGACGCTGTACGGCTTCTTCGAATGGGCGCAGCGCACGTGCCCCGCCGATCGCTACGCCCTGATCCTATGGGGGCACAGCCGCGGTCCCTTCGGCCTGTTCACTGATGCGCCGTTCAGCAGCGCGCTCGCCGGTCTCTTCGCCAAGCCCGATCCGTGGACGTACGTCGCGCAGACACTGACGTTGAAAGAACTGCGATCCGCACTCCGCCATGCTCGCGAGTGCCTGCATCAGGAAGTGGACATCATCGCGTTCAAAGACTGCTTCATGAGCACGCTCGAGACCGCCTACGAACTGAAGGACGCCGCGACGTATCTGGTCGGATCGCCAGACATCGTGCCGATCGAGGGCTGGCCGTACGCGCAGATGTTTGAGCAACTCGCCCGGCAGCCCGAGGCGAAGTCGGCGGCTAAGGCTCTCGTGAAAGAGCTCGGGCAGTACTACACCCTGGAAGCGAACCGGCACGGCCGCACCGAGGTGCCCTTCACGTTGATGGACACCAGCAAGTTGTCTGATGTGAGCGAGCCGCTGCGTGCGATCGCCACGAAGCTCACCGCCGAAACGGCACGTGGCAACGGCGGCGAACCGTTCCGCAAGGCGTTGACGACGAGCACGAAAGCCGACCCGGCGCTGGTAGACGTCATCACCATGTGCCGCAAGATCAAACGGCACGGGTTGAAACAACCCGCGGAACATCTCGAGGCCGCGCTGGCGGCCATGACGTTGAGCGACGACAAGAGTGTCAGCCTGTTCTGCTTCCCGTTCGCGAAAAAGGATCAGAAGGAATCGATCGTCGCCCATCACGCGACACGGCCCGTTTACTCGGAACTGGCGATTGTGAAGACCGGGTGGGATGGCGTCGCCCTGAAGGCGATGCCCAACATCGAACCGCCCAAGCCTGTCACACATCACCACGATCACCGCGACGGTTCGAATCCGGAGTACTCCTCGTCGGGCGCGCTGCTGCCTGTGCTGCTCAACCAACTCCAGCGTCAGGGCGTGCTCGAAGATCTCAGTCGCAAGGGACTCGACGTGTTGCGTCGGGTGCTTGCGAATTTGGCGCAGGACGCCGCACTCGGACGTCAGGGCTTCGACGCCGAGAGCTTGAAGGAAGCAGGGTTCGCCAAAGAGGCGGGCTTCGTTGCCGAGGATTTGGACAAGGAAGCCGGTTTCGCGGCCCGGGTGCTCGGACCTGCGATGCGCACGAGGCCGGCCACGCATGCATCGAGCTCGCGCAAGACCCGCAGGCGGTAGAGGATACGCCCTGGGCAATGCCCTGCGCCGTGCCCTGGGCCATGCCCTGCGCCGTGCCCTGGGCCATGC
>DATCXH010000337.1:0-2702 GCA_036565925.1 Vicinamibacterales bacterium | reverse complement strand
GATGCGCGTCACGACCGTGGCTCCGCCGTGACCATCTGGTCCGACGACGACCGTCTCGCCATCTGCAACGGCGCCCCACTCTGGAAACGCTCGTGAGATGTTCGGCATGTGGGTGACGATGAACGTATTCGTGTCTTTCGGGAACTGCGCCGCGCGGTCGCGAAGCCATCGTCCTTGCGCGTCGGTGGCTCCCTGCATGCTCTGACCGCCGTCTCCGAGTTCCACGACGGCGTGCGGCGTTGGCAGTTGCGCGAATCGCACGGTTTCCATCGCACGGTAGGTCGGGCTCGAAAGCACCTCGCCGATTGGAATCCTTCGATCGCGCAGTGCCTGTCCCATCGCGATCGCCCCCCGGCGTCCGTTCTCGTCCAGCTGACGTTCCAACTTCACGTTGTCTGGATTCGCGGTTTGCTTGCTCGGAACGTCGCGAGGCGAGCTCGCGTGGCGCATGACAAGGACGTACCCACCATGTTTGAGGGATTCCACGATTGACTCCCGTGCTTTGCTCTGGCCATAAACCACGCCTGACCATGACATTGCCAGAACAGCGAGCGCGATGATGCAAGAAGGTGTGGCACAGCAGGGCATGACGGAGTCTCCGATTCAGGGTCGCGTCGCTCGCGCCGCCAGGGCGAAGAACGGCAGTGACGTAAGCTGCGCAAGTACTGCAAACACGACGAGCGCCAGCCGCGACCGTTCATACAGTAGTCCGGTGGTCACACTGCCCAGGAGCCAGCCACCTCCGTATCCAAGGTAGAAGACCCCGAACGCCAGGTTGCGTCGTCCTTCGGGCAGCACACTCGCAATCAGGACCTTCAAGAGCGTGTCCTGTGTCGCGTAGCCGATGCCCCAGAGCATCAACCCGGCCAGCACAACCCAGAACCCGCCGAAGAACACCAATGGCGAAAACAGCGACGTGAGGAGGACTGCAACGACGACCGCGGCAATGCCAACGCGATCGTACGCCTTGCCGAGAACCAGGCTCGCGACCACGGCACCCGCAGTCGAGAGTGCCAGGAGGATAGGCAGCATGGGCGCTGCGACAGTTCGTGTCGTCGACAAGTGGTACGCCACGAATTCGAAGCTCATTAAGCCAGCGGCGAAGAATGCACCTGCCACCATATAGAGCCAGTACGACGTCGTGAAACCCTTCGCGTGCGCCGTTGATGGTCCACCCGATTCCAGATCCGACGGCACAGGAAACTCGATTCGGGCTGCGACGAGCGCGGCCAGCGCCACGAGAGACGAGACCAGCAGGAGTCTGTACCCGCCACGATAGTCCGCGCCGAGGAACAAGACCAGCGCCATGAGGAGCGGTCCAAGGGTCGCGCCCGTCTCATCCAACGCAGTGTTGACGCCGTAGACCCATCCACTGCCGTGTTTCCCAGTCGAGTACGAGAGCATCGCTTCGACCGTCGGCTTTCGGAGGGCACGGCCGATACGTTCAGCCAGAATGAATGCGCCAGCGGCGTGCCAGGTTCCGGCAAGTGCCATGGCGGGTACGGCCAAAAGATTGATCGTGTAGCCGATGAGTGTGATCGGCCAATGCTTGCCACTGCGATCGGCAACATACCCGGATACGGACCGCAGGCTGTAGCCGAGGAACTCACCGGCACCGGCAATGATGCTGACGGCTGCGGCGCTGGCACCAAGCGAACCCAGGAATTGGCCATTGATGCTTGCGCCGCCTTCATAGGTCATGTCGGCGAACAGGTTCACGAGACCCATCGTGAGTACGAAGCGGAAGGCCGACGAGGCGAAGGCGGTTGAGCCTTGCGTAGCCATGACGATCGCGTCGGGCGTGCAAACCTGACGCCGCATTATCGCGCGTTCAGGTGGTTCGCCGGCGTACCGATCTGCAGACCTGCATTGACAGCGGAAACGCCACGGCTTACGCTCGACAGTCGTTGTCGAAATACATAGTCGAAAACCGATAAGAGGCCGGACAGCCGATGACTCTCCGTTGCGTTGTACTCTGCTGTGCCGTGATCGCGGCGATGACGGGCGTAGCCCGAGCCCAGCCAGTTGAACCGCCCGCTGCTCCGGCTGCATTTACACTGCCGCAGGCACTCGAGTACGCAAACCTGCACTATCCGACCGTGCGTGCCGCGATCGAGCAGGTCAACGCCTCGACAGCCAACGTGAACGTCGCCCGTTCCGCCTATCTGCCACGTTTCGATGCGATTTGGCAGACCAACCGCGGCACCGTGAACAACATCTTTGGGCAACTGCTGCCGCAATCAGTGATTTCGTCGTTATCGGGCCCGGTACTCTCATCGTCTTCTGCTGACTCGGTATGGGGTACCGCGGCCGGCGGACTGCTATCGTGGGAGCCGTTTGACTTCGGATTGCGCGGATCGACGGTCCGCGAGGCGCAGGCGGCGGTCAATCGCGCCCGCGCCGATGAAGGCGTGACGAAACTCGCGGTCCAACGTGCGGTGGCGCTCGCATTTCTGGATGCGGTGGCGGCACAGCAGGCGGTGACTGCGGCTGAGGCCGACGTGCAGCGGCGTCAGACGATCGCACAGGCGGCGCGCACGCTCGCCGACAATCAACTGCGGCCGGGCGCGGAGGCATCACGTGCCGATGCCGAGCGTGCCGCTGCGCTCACGCGTGCGATTCAGGCGCGTCAGGCGCTCGCTATTGCCCGCGCCACGCTGACACAAGTGCTCGGTCTGGTTGACGGGCCGGTCGCTGTCAAT
>DATCXH010000345.1:0-6638 GCA_036565925.1 Vicinamibacterales bacterium | reverse complement strand
TGAAGGGGAGCCTGCACACCGACGAGTTGATGGGTGCGGTGGTCAAGCGCGAAAACGGCATGCGTACCAACCGGCGCATCAGCCACTGCTTCGTAATGGACGTTCCGGCACTGGAGCAGGCGCTCATCATCACCGATTGCGCGATCAACATCGCGCCGACGCTGCAGGACAAGGCCCACATCATCCAGAACGCGATCGATCTCGCGCACGTGTTCGGCCGGACGATGCCGCGCGTCGCGATTCTTTCGGCGATGGAGACCGTCAATCCCAGCGTGCCGTCCACGATCGAAGCCGGCGCCTTGTGCAAGATGGCCGACCGCGGACAGATCACCGGCGGAATCCTCGACGGTCCGCTGGCGGTGGACAACGCCATCAACCTGACCGCGGCCCGTATCAAACGGATCGAATCGGCGGTCGCGGGGCACGCCGACATTCTGGTGGTACCGGATCTCGAAGCTGGCAACATGCTCGCCAAGAGCCTGACCTTCATGGCCGGCGCTGATGCTGCCGGTATCGTGCTCGGCGCGCGGGTTCCGATCATTCTGACCAGCCGCGCCGATTCGCTGATTGCCCGGCAGGCGTCCTGCGCGGTGGCGGTGCTGATCGCCCATTCGCGACGCATGCAGTTCGAGAAGGCCGTGTCGTGAACGGCAAGGCCATTCTCGTACTGAACGCCGGCTCGTCGAGCATCAAGTTCCTGCTCTACGAGCACAAAGACGGTCAGCTGGATCCGCAGTTGCGCGGACAAATCGAGGGCATCCACACGTCCCCACATTTCGTCGCGCGCACGGCGCGCGGTGTGGTCGCCGCAGAAAAACGCTGGGGCGACGAGGTGAAGCTCGGTCACGAGGGCGCGGTGGACTATCTCGCCGAGTTCCTCCGGAACGAGGCCGGGGGAATGGAGCTCGAGGCAGTGGGGCATCGCGTCGTGCACGGCGGGCCGGAGTTTGTCCGTCCGGTGCGGATCGATCGCGAGGTGTTGGCGCGGCTGGAACGATTCGTTCCGCTCGCGCCACTGCACCAGCCTCACAACCTGGCACCGATCAGGATGCTGCTGGCGCTCCGGCCCGATCTGCCCCAGGTCGCGTGCTTCGATACCGCATTTCACTCGACGAATCCATCCGTGGCGCAGCGGTTTGCGATCCCCACTGAACTGCACGATGCCGGTGTCCGCCGTTACGGATTCCATGGACTGTCGTACGAATACGTCGCATCGGTGCTCGCCGAGCATGACGGGCGGGCTGCGTCCGGCAAGGTAGTCGTCTGTCACCTGGGCAACGGCTCGAGCATGTGTGCGATCGAGAAGGGCGCCAGCGTTGCGAGCACGATGGGATTCACCGCGCTCGACGGGTTGGCGATGGGCACGCGGTGTGGCGCCATCGATCCCGGCGTGCTCCTCTACCTGATGGATGAGCGCAAGATGGACGCGCGCGCGATCGAGAAGCTGCTCTATCAGCAATCAGGTCTGCTGGGCGTGTCGGGCATGTCGAGCGACATGCGCAAGCTCCTCGACTCCAACGAGCCGCGTGCGCAAGTCGCTGTCGATCTGTTCGTCTACCGCATCCGCCGCGAGCTGGGCTCGCTCGCCGCGGCCCTTGGTGGGCTCGACGCGCTGATCTTTACCGCCGGCATCGGGGAGAACAGCGCGGTGATTCGAGAACGCGTGTGCCGCGATGCGACGTGGCTTGGCGTTGACGTGGATAGCGAGGCGAATCGCGGTGGCGGCCCATGCATCAGCGCGAAGGGCAGCCGCGTGTCAGCGTGGGTGCTCCCGACAAACGAAGAGTTGATGATCGCGCGTCATACGCAGCGTCTCGTCGCGACACCAGCGTATGCGGAGCGTTGACCCTCCGGCTGCAGCCGGACACTACGGGACGTCCGTCTGAAGCCGGACACTACGTAAGAAGAGGCGACCATGAGTACCGCCGTGCAGGAGGAGACGAGGCCGACCGATGTCGCCTGGCGAGGGTTTACGCCCGGCACATGGCAGCGGCGCGTCAACGTCCGCGAATTCATCCAGCGTAACTACACCCCATACGACGGAGACAGTCAGTTCCTGCAAGGGCCGACCGCACGAACGCGCGACCTCTGGCAGCAACTGCTTCCGCTCCTCGCCACGGAACGCGAGAAGGGCGTGGTTGATATCTCGCAGGTGCCCTCGAGCATCCTTGCGCACGGTCCGGGATACATCGACAAGGAGCGCGAGATCATCGTCGGGCTGCAGACCGAGGCGCCGCTCAAGCGCGCGATCATGCCGTTTGGCGGCTGGCGGGTGGTCGAGTCCAGTCTCAAGGGGTATGGCTATACACCCGATCCTGCGCTCGTCGAGATCTTCACCAAGTACCGCAAGACGCACAACGCCGGCGTCTTCGATGCGTATACGCCCGATATCCGGAAGGCACGTTCGTCGCACATCGTCACGGGTCTGCCGGACGCCTACGGGCGCGGCCGCATCATTGGCGACTACCGTCGCATCGCGCTGTACGGCGTGGACTTCCTGATCGCCGACAAGGAACGCGAGAAACACGAACTGGACGACCGGCACTCGACTGAGGAGATCATCCGGCTTCGTGAGGAGCTGGCGGAACAGATTCGGTCGTTGAAAGAGCTGAAGCAGATGGCCGCTCGCTATGGCAGTGACATCTCGCTGCCCGCGAACACCGCGCGCGAGGCCGTGCAGTGGACCTACTTCGGGTATCTCGCCGCCATCAAACAGCAGAACGGTGCGGCGATGTCCGCGGGCCGGCTCTCGACGTTCTGGGACATCTATTTCGAGCGCGATCTGCGTGAGGGCACGCTGACGGAATCCCAGGCCCAGGAAATCATCGACGACCTGGTGATCAAGTGGCGGCTGGTGCGCTTCCTGCGCGCGCCCGAGTACAACCAGCTCTTCTCAGGCGATCCGGTATGGGTGACCGAGACGCTGGGCGGAATGGGCGAAGACGGCCGGACGCTGGTGACCAGGACGTCGTTTCGCATGCTGCACACGCTCAACAATCTTGGCCCCGCCCCCGAGCCCAACCTGACTGTGTTCTGGTCAACACGATTGCCGGACGGCTTCAAGCGGTTTGCGGTGAAGGCGTCGATCGACACCAGCTCGATTCAATACGAGTCGGACGATCTCATGCGGCCCAAGTGGGGCGACGACTGCGGCATCGCGTGCTGCGTCTCGGCGATGCGCATCGGCAAGCAGATGCAGTTCTTTGGCGCGCGCGTCAATCTGGCGAAGACGCTGCTCTATGCATTGAACGGCGGTCGCGACGAGATCTCCGGCGAACAGGTCGGCCCGCGGCTCGCGCCAATCACGTCCGACGTGCTCGATTACGACGACGTGATGGCTCGTCTGCATCCGATGATGGACTGGCTGGCGCGCACGTACGTGAACGCCCTGAACGTGATCCACTACATGCACGACAAGTATTGCTACGAGGCGATCGAGATGGCGCTGCACGACCGCGACGTCCTGCGCACGCTGGCCTGCGGGATTGCCGGCCTGTCGCATGCCGCCGACAGTCTGTCGGCGATCCGTTACGCGACGGTGAAGCCGGTTCGCGACCAGCGTGGCCTCATCGTGGATTTCGAGACGACCGGGGAGTTCCCGTCCTACGGCAACAACGACGATCGCGCCGACGACCTCGCGAAGATGCTGGTCTCGACCATGATGGACAAGATCCGCCGGTATCCGAGCTATCGCGACGCGACGCACACGCAGTCGGTGCTGACCATTACGTCGAATGTCGTCTACGGCAAGGCGACCGGCAGCACGCCTGACGGGCGCAAGAAAGGCGAGCCTTTCGCTCCAGGCGCGAACCCCTCGAACGGTCGTGATACGCACGGCGCGCTCGCCGCGATGATGTCGGTGGCGAAAATTCCCTATGACGATGCCGAGGACGGGATTTCGTTGACCCTATCGGTCGTGCCGACGTCGTTGGGCAAAGACGAGGACCGCGTCACTCGTGGCACCGATGTCCTCGATGCCTACTTCTCGGTCGGTGGTTTTCACGTGAACGTCAACGTGCTGAACCGCGAGACGCTGCGCGACGCGATGGCGCATCCGGACAAATACCCGCAGCTGACCGTGCGTGTCTCGGGCTACGCGGTCAACTTCATCAAGCTGACACGAGAGCAGCAGATGGACGTGATCAACCGCACGTTCCACGGCGAAGTCTAGGGGTACGTGTCATGAGCCAGTCGCTGGTGGGAAGCCGCTATGACCTGCACGTCGTTCGCACCAAGCCTCCAGGGGTGGCCGAACAGGATTACTACGCGATACACGCCGGCGATGAGGAGGAGGGCGCGCCATCCAAGGATGGCGCGCCATCCAAGGATGGCGCCGACATCACCGGTTATATCCATTCGTGGGAAGTGGGCACCACCGTAGACGGGCCAGGCATTCGCCTCGTGGCGTTTCTCACTGGCTGCTTTCTTCGCTGCCAGTATTGCCACAACCCTGATACGTGGCACAAACACAACGGCCGGGCGGTCACCGTTTCGCGCGCGATGCGCGAGGTCGGCAAGTACGCGCAGGTGCTCAAGATCAGCAAAGGCGGCATCACGCTGTCCGGCGGCGAGCCGATGGTGCAGCGCGAGTTCATGATGGAGATGTTTCGTCGCTCGAAGAAGCTCGGACTGCACACCTGTGTGGATACCTCGGGCCGTCTCGGCGAGCGCCTCAGCGATGACGATCTGATGCAGATCGATCTCAATCTCCTCGACATCAAGTCCGGGGATCCCGATATCTACAAGACCGTGACGGGGCAGCCACTGGCGCCGACCGTCGAATACGCGCGCCGGCTGTCGGCACTCAGGCGTCCAATGTGGGTGCGCTATGTGCTCGTGCCCGGACTCACCGACGGGTTTGACAACATCGAGAAGGTCGCCGATATCTGCGCCGGACTGCAGTCGCTCGAGCGCGTCGAGATTCTGCGCTTCCATCAGATGGGCCGCGACAAGTGGCACAAGCTCGGTCTCATCTACCCGCTGCAGAACACCGAGCCGCCCGACGCCGAGTTGAGCGAGCGCGTGCGAGGTCAGTTCCGCAGTCGCGGGCTCACCGTGTTCTAGACATGGAGTCGCTGCGGACACTGCTCGAGCAGCAGCCGTTGATGGCGCTGTTCCTTACGATCGCCATCGGCTTTCTCGTCGGCGAGATCAACATCAAGGGGCTGTCGCTCGGAGTTGGTGCCGTCCTGTTTGTCGCACTTGCGATGGGATGGTTCGCGCCCGCGGCGGCGCCGTCACCGATCCTTGGCAACTTCGGGCTCGCACTGTTCTTGTACGCCGTCGGCGTGCAGTACGGCAGGCACTTCTTTACCGGGCTGACGAGCGCGAAGGGACTGCAGGCCAACCTCCTGGCACTCGCCGGAGTGCTGCTCGCCCTTGGCGTGAGCCTGCTGCTGATGCAGGTGATGGGCCTCGAGCTCGGTCACGCACTCGGTCTCTTCGCCGGATCGACCACCAGCACGCCATCGCTCCAGGCAGCGATGACCGCACTCGGCAGCGACGCCCCGGCGGTCGGCTACTCGGTCGCGTATCCGTTTGGGGTGGCCGGGCCGATCGTGTTTCTGTATCTGGCGTTCGTCGCGCTCCATCCGCGAATCGAGGTGCCTCTCGGCTCACGGATGGAACTTATCGAGATCGGGTTGAAGCACCGCGAGTTCTTCGGCAAGCGCGTCGGCGATCTCGTATCGGCGCTGCCGCCACAAGTGCAAATCGTCGCAGTGCGGCGCGGCGACTATAACCAGCCGGCTTCGCTCAACTCGGTGATTGCCGAGAACGACGTGCTCCTCGCTGTCGGACCGACGCGCGCCGTGCTCGATCAAGCACAGACGATGCTCGGAGAGGCCGCTCGCGGCCACATCACCAGCGACCGCCGCGATCTCGATTACCTCCGGGTGTTCGCATCGCGCCCGGCCGTGGTCGGCCGGTCACTTGGCGCACTCACGCTGCCTTGCGAGAAGCCGTCGATCGTGGCGCACGTGCTGCGCGGCGACGGCGATCTCCAGGCGAAGCCCGATGTCGTGCTCGAGTACGGCGATCGCGTCGGCATCCTCGCCAACCGCGCCGACTTCCCGGCGCTGCGCCGGTTCTTCGGTGACTCGATCAAAGGCACTGCGGAGTTCAGCTACATCTCGATCGGTCTCGGCATGGCACTCGGCCTGCTGCTCGGTGCCGTCGGCGTTCCCGTGCCAGGTGTCGGCACGATCACGCTCGGCCTCAGCGGCGTCCTGATCGTCGCACTTGTCCTCGGCAGCGTCCGCCGCACCGCTGGCCTCAACTGGACGATGCCGATGTCGGCCAATCTGGTGCTGCGCAACCTGGGGCTCACGCTGTTTCTTGCGCAGGTGGGTATCGCATCCGGCCCGCGATTCGCGACGACGGTGACGGATAACGGCTTGTTGATGCTCGGGTTGGGAGTGGTGGTCTTGATGGCGCTCGTACTGCCACCGCTCCTCCTTGGCCTGCTGGTGTTCCGAATGCCGTACGACGAAGTGGCTGGCATCGTCGCCGGCGCGTGTGGCAATCCGGCGATCCTCGCCTATGCGAGCCGGCTGGCGCCCACCGACGCCACCGACATCGGCTACGCGATGATCTTTCCCGGGATGACGATCGTGAAGATCCTGCTCGTCACGATCGTC
>DATCXH010000316.1:0-3437 GCA_036565925.1 Vicinamibacterales bacterium | reverse complement strand
GATGGCAACGTTGATTGGCTTCCGGTCAGGAGAGAGGCGCTTTCCGGTTTTCGGATTCAATTCGACCAGCCGGATGTAGCCGAAGTACGAGCCGTATGTGAGCCAGAGCGATCCGTTGGTGGGATCGCGAAACACGCCAGGATCGATGGCATTGCTGTCCTCGACGCCATCTGACCACACAACGGGACCGCCGTCCTCCCACTTGTAGTCCGAAGAGCTCGGATCGAGTGTCTTGCCCACCAGCAACCCGATCGCGGCCTTGGGCTGTGTGCCGGGGGCCGAATAGTAGACGAAGTATCTGTCGCCAGATCGAATCAGGTCCGGCGCCCAGGTGTTGTTGCCGCCCCGCGCAATCACATCCGCCCCGGGGCGTCCCCCGGGGAGCGCCTGCATCAAGTTGCCGGCCCGGCGCCATGTCCATCCGTCATCGGAGATGGAGATAGGAAGACCGTTGCCCGTGCCGTACGCGTAGAACTTGCCGTCGTGCAGAACGACCGTTGACGGGTCGTGCATGCCCGTGTCTCCGTCGAGCGCCAAGAGAGGCGACACGAGAAGAACCGCTGTTGCGGCGAGAGCGCAAAGCGCACGCTTCCTTGGGCGCTGTAGCGCGTAGCGCGAAGGCGGCTGCGCGCGCGTCACTCGTATAGGCTTCACTCGAGCACCTTCGGTGTGAATGTCCCACCACGCCTGACGAGATCCAGGATTTCGTCCGTTCGCGCCGGGCAGGTCCGGCCTTTGTCCGGCGTCAGGTTGTCGTGTTCGGATTCGATCATGGGCAACGCTTCGACCGGTCGGCGAATCTGATTGAGCATGGTGAAGATGCCGGCCGGCGGCGAGATCGTGTCGATGAACCCGATTCCCGCAAGGACTGGCGCCTTGATGCGTGACGCGAAGTTCACGGTATCGAAGTACAAGGCCGTCTTCATCACCGCCGGATCGTCCGATCGCCAGTCCGGATAACCCGCCTTGCGGTCGTGAAGGTCGCCATTGCTGTCGGCCCCCGCGGGCACGCAGACAAGGACCGCGCTGATCTTCTCCGGTCGAAGGCCAGCGAGCGCGAGGCTCTGTTGGCCGCCCATGCTGCCGCCCATCAGCACGATGGTCTTACCGTCCCAGTCGCCTCGCGTCAGCAGGTAGTCGAGCGCGCGCGAGTCGCGCAGGTACATGTTCAGGAAGTACGACGTCTCGCGGTCGGTGTTGCCGACGTCGCGATAGTTGCGGGGCACATTCCCAGACGCGTCCGACGGCAGTTTGTCATGCGCGTCGACGTTGAAAACCAGCCAGCCTTCCGCCGCGCGTCGGGCGATTGCACCGGCGTTCAAGGCATAGACGCCCGCGAACTGCAGTTGGATCACGGCGGGAAACCGTCCCTCTCTGGCCGGCCTGGCGACATAGCCATGCGCCTTCGAGCCGAGCGCGTCCAGCTCGAAGATGTGCATCTCGACACCGGACACATCGGTTTGCATCGGTGTCAGAACCGGTTTGATCGCAAGGCGGGCCTGGGCGGCAAGCTTACGGTCCCAGAACGCATCGAAGTCTGCGGGACGAGATGCCGACATTCGGATCTTCTTTGGTGCCACCGCTGCGCCCACGGCATAGAAACCGGTGTTGCGTCCGGTGTTGCCCCCGATGAAGCGTGACGCGTCGCCGTCGGCACGTCCTGTCGTCGCAGTCGAGAGATCCTCGTAGGCTTCAACGGCGACGTAAATCATCGCTGGTTCGTCGGCGACGATTTCGATCGCGGCCCTGCCGGCCGAAAGATCCAGCGTGCCTGTCTTGAGCACCACGGCGTTGTTGCGGCGAATCGTCCATTTGAACGCGTACGTCGGTGGAGAAGTGGCGGGAGTGACCGTCCAACCGACCGTTTCGCCAACGTCGTAGATGCCGCTGGCGTGATACGGCGTGAAGACGAGCTGCTGCGGAATGGGCGTTCGTTGCGCGGACAGCGACGCGCCAACGACTGTCGCAAGCAGGCAGATTCGTGGCAGTAACCGTTTCATCGGTCACCCGCGTGACGTAATGCGTTCGAATCGGTCAGCTCGCCAGGGATGCGCTGATTGCCTGCGCGGCAGCTTTGACTTCGGCCGTGGCGCGTCCAATCCGCTTGACGTGCAGCCGCGTCACCGGCGATGAGATCCCCACCGACGCCACGATATCGCCCTGCGGATCGCGAATCGGCGCCGCCACACATCTCACCTCTTCGATGTACTCCCCATCGTCGATCGCGAATCCGTCTATGCGGACCCGTCCACACACCCGGGCAAGCCTCGTCAGCGTGGTGATCGTGCTGCGCGTGTAGGCACGGAGAGGCGCTGGCCCGAACAGACTTTTCAGACCCTTGAGATCGAAGTCGGCGAGCAGTGCCTTGCCATGGGCGGTGCAGTGCAACGGCGCGAACTCGCCCGTCTGCCCGGCGACCGACACGACCTGGCCCGTCGGGGTGTGATGGTCGATGAAGAACGCCTGGCCGCCTTCGAGCACCGCGAAATGCGAGGTCTCTTCGAGTTTTGCTGTCAGGTCCCGGAGGAACTGATGGAAGAACGTGCCCAGGACGGTCCGCCCGTAGCGCCGCGACAGCCGCCACGCGGTGGGCCCAAGGATGTAGTCGTTGCTGCCCTTCGGATTGGCCAGAAACCGGCGCTGACGGAGTGTGTTCGCCAAGCGGAACACACTGCTGCGGTCGATGCCGATCAGCTCGGTGAGCTGTTTCAGCGCCACCGGTTCGGCTGATGCGGCAACGGCTTCGAGGATCGCCAACCCGCGGTCGAGACTCTGGATCGTCGGTGTGTCGTGTGTCGGTTTCCCGCTCATGATTGGGCGCAGCGCCCGACACAGGATACCACTCCACTTCGATTCGATCTCCCGCCCGGAACCCCGATTGCGGGCTGCGCATTCCAAAATGCTCTCGCAAATGCAACGCGTGTTGCGTATAGTGCACAGCGTTTGAAGGCCCGGATCCTAACAATCGGGCCCGAGTGGGTCAAGCAGATGACGGTGAGTCGGAGGGTCTTCGCGAGGTCGATGTCGGCGGCGGCCGCACTCGCAGCGAGCGGCCGCTGGAATCTCGTGGCCCCGCCCAGTGTGGCGGCCCAGCCTGTTGCGCTCAAGGACCTCGTTCCGGACGGTTGGCTGATCGGCGTGGCGATCAATCAAAACCAGAGCGACGGCCGCGATGGCGTCGCCGTTGATCTCGTCACCAGGCAGTTCAACGCGATCAGCCCGGAGAACTTGCTCAAATTTCAGAGCCTTCACCCCGAGCCCGATCGCTTTACGTTCGAGGCGCAGGACCGGTATGTGGCCTTCGGCCTCGATCGTGGCATGGCGGTGATCGGCCATACCTTGGTGTGGCATTCGCAGACGCCGGCCTGGGTCTGGGCCGCGACGGACGGCGGTCTCGCCGATCGCGCGACGATGCTCGAGCGCATGCGCATGCACAT
>DATCXH010000731.1:0-11661 GCA_036565925.1 Vicinamibacterales bacterium | reverse complement strand
GCATGGCGACGTCGCGCTGTACGAAACGCTGGTTCGCATGGCGCAGCCGTTCTCGCTGCGCTACCCGCTGGTCGATGGTTCGGGCAACTTCGGCTCGCTCGACGGCGACAGCGCCGCGGCGATGCGCTACACCGAGTGCCGGCTCGCCCGCATCTCCGACGAGCTGCTCACCGAGATCGATCAGAAGACGGTTCATTTCCGACCGAACTACGACGGCACCAAGACCGAGCCCGTGGTGTTGCCGGCGCGGATTCCGAACCTGTTGATCAACGGTACGACCGGCATCGCCGTCGGCATGGCGACCAACGTCCCGCCGCACAATCTTGGCGAGGTGTGCACGGCACTGATCAAGCTGCTCGACAACCCCGATCTGAGTACCGCGCAACTGTGCCGCTACGTCAAAGGTCCGGATTTTCCAACCGGTGGGCAGATCCTCAATTCCGTCGACGAGCTCAAGGAGATCTACAAGACAGGCTCAGGCACCGTGCGTCTGCGAGCGACGTGGGACGAAGGTCCGGAGACGCGCAGCACTCAGACGATCTACATCGAGAGCATCCCGTATTCGGTCAACAAGGCCGCACTCGTCGAGCGGATTGCTGAAGTGGTCCTCTCGCGCAAGTTGCCGCCGCTTCTCGACGTCAAGGACGTCTCCACTGACGATGTGCGTATTGCGCTGGAGTTGAAGCGCGATGCCGACCCGAAGATGGTGATGGCGTATCTCTTCAAGAACACGCCGCTCCAGACGAACGTCATCGTCAATCTGACGTGTCTGATTCCAACTGAGAACGCTGAAGTCGGACGCCCCGAGCGTCTCGATCTGAAGTCGATCCTGCACTACTTCCTGCACTTCCGTCTGGAAGTCGTCACCAGTCGGCTCGAGCACGAGCTCGAAGGACTGAACAAGCGCATGCACATTCTCGAAGGCTTCGAGAAAGTCTTCGATGCGCTCGACGAGATCATCAAGATCATCCGCAAGTCCGACGGCAAAGCCGACGCCGCCGCAAAGATCATCAAGCGGTTCGAGCTGGATGATGCGCAGACTGATGCGATCCTCGAACTGAAGCTGTATCGCCTGGCCCGGCTCGAGATTCTCGTCATCCAGCAGGAGCTCGCCGACAAGCGCAAGCGGGCGCGACAGATCTCGGGACTGCTCAAAGACGAGGACGGACGCTGGAAGGTCGTTCGCGACGAGATCGAGGAGATTCAGACCAACTACGCCAAGAACGACAAACGGCGCACGCTGATCGAGTCCGAAGAGGAGGTCTCCTTCACCGCGGACGACTTCATCGTCGAAGAAGACAACGTGGTGATCGTGTCGCGCGATGGATGGGTGAAACGGCAGAAGGAAGTACGCGATCTCTCGACGACACGACTGCGTGAGGGCGACTCGGTGCTTGCCGTGCTGCCGGGGAGCACACGCGCGAGTGTGGTGTTCTTCTCGAACTTTGGCGCGGCGTATACATCGCGCATCATCGACGTGCCGGCGTCAACCGGCTACGGCGAACCGGTGCAGAAGCTGTTCAAGCTGCGCGACGGCGAGCGCGTCATTGCGGCGATGAGTCTCGACCCACGGGTCTCCGGCGAGATCACGCCGAAGAAAGAAGGCGCCGTTCCGAAGGTGCACGCGATCGCGGTAACGAGCGATGGCTACAGCCTGCGTTTCGGTCTCGACGGATTCCTCGAACCGAGCACACGTGCGGGCCGTCGCTATGCGCGCCCGTCGGACGGAGTGGAGGTGCTCGGCGTCGCCAAGGTCAGCGGCGACGAGATCATCATCGCCGCCACGGAACAAGCGCGCGCGATTCTGTGCCGCGCCGACGAAGTGAACTACCTCTCTGGCCCGGGCAAAGGCGTGATCCTGATCAAGCTGTCCGACGAGGACAAGGTGCTGGGGTTCATCGCCTCAACCGGCGACCGCGACATCATGCGCGTGGAGACGACGCGCGGTGCCGAGCAGACCATCAGCACCACGAAGTACGAAGTGACCGGCCGCGGCGGCAAGGGACGCGAACTGCTCCAGCGCGGTCAGTTCACGCGCGTAATTCCGCAGGACGTCGAAAACCCGCCACCTCTTTCGGAGTAAGTCCGCCTGAAGGCGGACGCTACGTCAGCGGATGTCGTGTCCGGCTTTCCTGGCCTGAGCGGAGTCGAAGGCAGCCGGACCAGCTATCGTCCGGTAAACGTCGCCTGTCCTTTGAAGACTGATTCGATCGCCGCCGCAGCGCATTTCTCACCGTCGGTGCCGGCCGAGACGCCCATCGCACCAATCACCTGACCGTCGAGCACGATCGGCAGCGCGCCCGGCTGCGGGAAGTCGTTCATGAAGGTCGGCGCGAGATTCTCTCCGCTCTTCACCAGCTTGTTCGTCTCCGACGTCGGTCGCCGCCAGCGCAGCGCCGAACGTGCCTTCATAAGGGCGGTCTCGATCGCGTTCGCTGACGCGCCTTCCATCGCATGCGACTCGAGGACGTTGCCGCCCCAGTCGATGATCGCCATCGCAAGAACCAGCTTGTTCTTCTCAGCCCACGCCGTGCAGGCGTCAGCGAGCGCGCGAGCGCCGGCGCTGGAGACGAGCGTGATCTGACGAGTCATCTTTGGCGCGCCGTTTGATTGCGCCGACCCGACGCTGGCAAAGATGGAAACGAGGAGGAAGGAAAGCCCGAGCAAACGCATGTGACCCTCCTTGCGCGGTCCGCCTAAAGGCGGACACTACATCTGTTGTAGTGTCCCTTCAGCCGGACGTCTTTGGAACGCCCATCCCCTTGAACGTCAGCTTCTGCAGACCCGCACTTGTTCCCGCGATGTAGAGACTGCCCTTCGAATCGACGGCGATCTGATGACCGCCGCCGATCATGCCAGGCACCTTGATCGTGCCGACGATCTCCAGCGACCGGCGATCCACGATCGCGATGTCCATGCCGTTGCCGACATAGAGGAACTGCTGCACGGGATCCTGGGAGAGCGCCAGATTGCGCGCGAACTGCGTGTCGGTCTTCACCAGTTGCTTGACGAACGTGCCATTCGGTGTGAACGCCTGAACTCGCCTGTTCTCGCGATCGGCGACATAGACCATGCCGTCGTTCGCCACGCGCACCGCATGGACGATGCTGAATTGTGCGGGCCCTTGACCGGCGGGGAAGGTCTTCGGCGTCACCACCTCACAATGGTCATCGTCAACTGGCTTGTTGCCGAAGGCGCCCCATATGCGCTTGAACGCGCCGGTATCGGCGTCGAAGACGATCACCCGATGGTTGCCGTAGCCATCGGCGACGTAGAGCTCGTTGGTCGCGGTATGAACCCAGACGTCAGCGGCGCGGTGGACGTTACGTGTGTCGGCGTTGCCCTTGCTCGCGTTGCTCTCACCGATGCGCATCGCCAGCTTGCCATCGCCGGTGAGTTTCAGGATCTGATCGTCATTGACCGGCTTCAGTCCGGCGATGCCGTTGGTCGGGCAGTTGTTGCCAGTGATCCAGACGAAGCCCTTCGCATCGACGTGGATGCCGTGCTCTCGCTGAGGCCACTGGGTACCGACGTCCTCGCCGCCCCACGCCTTGATGAACTTTCCAGTCGTGTCGAACACGACCACGGGCGGCGCCGCCGTCTCGCCGGCTTTGACAGTGCGTGGCCTATGTAGCAGCCACACGTTGTCTTTGTCATCGATCGCGAAACTCGAAGCGTCACCGAGTTTCCATTGTGGGGGCACCTTCGGCCACGCCTTGTCGACCTCGAACTCGGGAAGGTTCCGCGAAGGTGTTTGTGCGTCGATGACGATGTGACTGCTGGCCGCCAATGCGGCGGCGACCACGAATCCAACGAAAAGGGCTCGAGCCACGGGTGTGTGCCTCTGCGTATGAATGAACGCGGATTATACGCCCGAGGCAACGCAGGCCGCAGTCAAGCGGCCCGACAGGTCATACTCCCCAGCGAAGCACTTCCAGGCGCACGCGCGTGCGGCCCTTGCGGACGAAACCCAGGCTCTCCGCGGCGCCAGACGACACGTCAATGAGAACGCCCTCGGAGCGCGGGCCCTTCGCCGGTCCGCGGTCGACGACGCGCACCACGACCTGGCGTTTGTTGGCCAGATTCGTAACCCGAACGACGGTTCCGAACGGGTAACTGGGGTGGGCCGCCACCATCGCTGACTTATCGAATGGGATACCGCTGGCGGTCTGTTTCCCCTCGAATCCTGGTCCGTAGTACGAGGCGAGGCCCTGCCGAACCTCGAAAATCTTTCGAGGTTCCGTGGGTGACGTGGGCGGTGCAGTCACCGCGGGCGTGGGTGCAGTAGCCGCCGGCGTGGCTCGCGCCGCACAGGCAGAGATCATCAGAACCGGCACAACCGTCAGCCCGGCGCGAAAAATTGGCCCGCGCATGGTGTTGCTCCACGCAAATCCTTCGCCAGGTATAATTAGCGGGACGGCTGCCCGATTGCGCGGCCGAGAGATCAGCGCTCGTTCGAGAGACAGCCAGACTTTTTTTGGTCCTCGAACACGCTCACGCACAAGAACACCTTTCATGACCCACATCGACACACGTAGTACCCGTATTGCCGTTTTCATCGACTTCGACAACGTAGAGATCGGCGTCAAGAGCACGATCGGCGGCCAGTTCGACATAGGCCTGGTGCTCGAAGCCATCAAGGAACGCGGCGAGATTGTCACCAAGATCGCCTACAGCGACTGGAAACGCGTTGGCGACTACAGCCGCCTGCTCACTCAGCAGGCCATCCGCATGGTCCAGCGCAACATGACGCCCGGCGGCGACAAGAACGGCGCCGACATCACCATGGCTCTCGATGCGCTGGAGATGTGCTTCACCCACGATCACATCAACGCCTTCGTCATCGTCGGTGGCGACAGCGACTTCATCTCCCTCGTCGAAAAACTCAAACAATATGGCCGGAAGGTCATCGTCGTCGGTGGACGGCAGTTCACCAGCGTGACGATGCAGAAGAACTGCCACGAGTTCATCGCCTACGAGAATCTCGTTCGCAGCACCCCGCGTCAGTCCGAACGCGGCGGCCGGCCAGTTGGCTCGAGCGACATCTCCAAGGTGCTGCCACTGGTCATGCGCGCGCTGAAGGTGCTCACCGAACGCGAAGTCACGCCGCAGCTCGGCCTTCTCAAGAGCACGCTGCTGCAGCTCGACTCGACGTTCTCCGAACGCGAGTACGGTTCGAGCAGCTTCCGCGACTTCATGGAGAAGGTCGCGCAGGCCGGCGCGGTGACACTCAAGCACGCCGGTCGCAGCATGCTCGTCGAGCCACGTGACGGAAGTCCTGTCGTGATCGAGGAGCCGGCTGCGGCGACGGACAGACCCATCGATGGCACGGTGGTACGACCGCCCGAGACGAGGCCGGAGCCGCGCGGGTACGAGGAAAGCGAAGAAAGCATGCCGTCGTCGCCGATGACGATGCAGGACGGCATTCGCGCGGTGCAGCAGGCGATCGTGAACGCGCCCACGCAACCGCGATGGCCCATGTACGTACGACAGGCCAAGCAGTTCCTTCGTCAATCAATTGAAGGCTTCGACGAACGGAAGTACGGCTTCGCATCGGTTGTTGATCTGCTGCGCGCTGCTGGACGGGAAGGCGTGCTGCGCATCGAGCGCGATCGTCAGGGCGCGATTCGCGTGTTCCCCGGTGCGAACGTGGCCTCGAAGCCGCGGGCCGCGGAAGCACCGATCGATCTCGACGAAACGGTGGACATGGAAGTGCCACCGGAATCCGTCGTCGAGCCGGCCGAGGCGGAGGTCGTCGAGGCGAC
Source organism: Vicinamibacterales bacterium (assembly GCA_036565925.1). Taxonomy (GTDB): domain Bacteria; phylum Acidobacteriota; class Vicinamibacteria; order Vicinamibacterales; family UBA2999; genus Gp6-AA40. Next base: position 5,896 of record DATCXH010000731.1, on the reverse strand, counting down.
GGCTGCCGCGCCCGTCGACGTTTTGGAGATGGAAGTCGAGGCGCCGCCTGTTGCCGACGCTGAAGTGATCGGGGAGATCGACGAAGACGATGGGCCGCAGCCGAACGTGACGCCCGACGGTCGTCCGATTGGTCCCGACGGTCGCCCGATTGGTGGCGCCGGCAAGACGAAGCGCCCGGCTCGCGGCGGACGCAAGACCAGCAGCGGCAGCGCACGTCAATCGCGTGGAGCGTCGTCGTCGTCGTCGAAGCCGCGCGCACGCAAGCGGAGCTCACGTGCTGACTGAGTGACCGACGCGCGGTATAGTCGTTACACAATCCTCAGTGGCGAACTACACAGCGAAAGACATCACGGTCCTCGAGGGACTCGAGCCGGTCCGTAAACGGCCCGGCATGTACATCGGCGGTGTCGGCACGGCCGGCCTGCACCATCTCGTCTGGGAGATTCTCGACAACGCCGTAGACGAGGCGATGAACGGCTACGCCTCGAACATCTTCGTCGTGCTGCACAAGGACGGTAGCTCGATTACCGTCACCGACGACGGGCGCGGGATTCCGGTCGACAAACATCCGACGACCAAGAAGAGCGCACTCGAAGTCATCTTCACGATGCTCCACGCGGGCGGCAAGTTCGAAGGTCAGAACTACAAGACCGCTGGCGGCCTGCACGGCGTCGGCGCGAGCGTCGTCAATGCGCTGTCGAGCGAGTTGCAGGCCACCGTCAAGCGCGATGGCGCAAGCTGGGAGATGTCGTTCAAGCGCGGCAAGCCCACTGGCCCGCTGAAGAAGGCGGGTCCGGCGCGCGGCACCGGGACCACGGTCTACTTCCATCCCGACTCGACGATCTTCCCGAAGGTGGAATTCGATGCCGCGACGATCCGCGAGCGGCTCGAAGTTATCAGCTACATCCACAAAGGTGTGAAGGTCACCTTCGAGAACGAAGCCGAAGGCACCAGGGAAGTGTTCCATCACGAGGAAGGGCTGTCCGACTTCCTCAAAAAGATCATCACCGCGCGCAATGCGAAGCCGGTGCACGAGACAGCCTTTCTCCTGGAGCGCGAAAGCGGTCCACGTCTCGACCTCGTGCTGCAATGGACCGAATCGACCGACGAGCACATTCGCAGTTACGTCAACGGCATTCCGACCGGATCAGGCGGCACACACGACAACGGTCTGCGTGCCGGCATTGGTAAAGCGGTCCGAAACTACATCGACACGCACAATCTCGCGCCGAAGGGCGTCACCCTGACGACGGACGACATTCGCGAGGGGCTGACCGGCGTTCTCAGTCTGTTCATCGAGGAGCCGCAGTTTCAGGGACAGACCAAAGATCGCTTGAACAATCCCGAGGTGCTGTCAGCTGTCGATTCGGCAGTGCGCCCGGCGCTCGAGCACTGGCTCAATCACAATCGCACCACCGCCGAAGCCATCGTTGCGCGCATCATCCTCGCTGCACGCGCGCGAGAAGCGAGCCGCGCCGCACAAGCCGAGGTCACACGCAAGACGGCGACGACGGGCCGGCTGAATCTTCCGGGCAAGCTGAGTGACTGCACCAGCGCCAATCGCGAAGAGAGCGAGTTGTTCGTCGTCGAAGGCGATTCGGCCGGCGGATCTGCGAAGCAGGGGCGCGACCGAGGCAAGCAGGCGATCCTGCCGCTGCGCGGCAAGGTGATGAACACCGAGGGCATGACGCTGGCGAAGGTGCTCGAGAACAAGGAGCTGGCCGACCTCGTCACCGCGCTCGGTTGCGGCATGGGCAAGAACTTCGAGATCGGCCGGCTCCGCTACGGCAAGGTCATCATCCTCGCCGATGCCGACTCCGATGGTCATCACATCGCGACGCTGCTGTTGACGTTCATCTATCGGCATCTGCCGCAGCTGATCGTCGGCGGCAAGGTCTATCTGGCGCAGCCGCCGCTCTATCGCATCGACATCGGCAAGGAAACCTACTGGGCTCTCGACGACGCCCATCGCGATCGCTTGCTGAAGCAGCACACCAATGGACGCGGCAATCCGGAGATCACGCGCTTCAAAGGACTCGGCGAGATGATGCCGAAGGTGCTGTGGGAGACGACGCTCAGCCCGAAGACGCGTCGTCTGCTGCGCGTCGAGATCGCCGATCAGCTCGTCACCGATCGCGTGATCAACGAGCTGATGGGCAAGGACGCCTCAGCGCGGTTCCGCTTCATCATGGAGCGAGCCGAGGATGCGCAGGAGCTGGACGTCTAGCCAGTACCCGTCGAACGGAATTCACTCACTTCGCGTCCCCTAAGACCCCACCCTGGCGGTGACTCGCTTCGGAGCGCCGTCATGGGTTCGACCTGTAGCGCGCGCATGGCTGGCAGCGCACAGCGGGTGTAGTCGGCGAACGGAACGAAGATGCCAACAAGGCGACTGTGACCGCGTTCTACGATCTGATGTTTACGGCGCAACCTCAACGGCCTGGCTTACCGTTGCTCGATTGAAACCTGAGCCGTGTTGACACCGCGATGTTGCCTTTCAGCACCGTCTTGATTTGACGGAGGGCGTGCTCGTTGTCGGCGGCCGTGTTCGATACGATGCAGTCGGCCGGCGCGAAGATTTTGTATTCGCGCATGTAGGCGTCGTTGGCCGTAAACAGCACACAGATATTGCCGGCGATGCCTGTGAGAATCACACGCCTGATACGCAACGACTCCAGCAACGTATCCAACGTGGTGTCGAAGAATCCCGAATGCTTAGGCTTCAATACGAAATAGTCACGCGCGGTCGGGCGGAGACGCGTTGATACGCGATGGCCTGGCGAAGAGCGTGCGGTGCAGTGCGCGACGATGCGACGGAAATCCGAGCGCCACTGCCCGAAGTTGTCGTTGATATAGATCGTCGGCACGCCAGCGGCCGTGGCGCGGCGCTTGAGACGCGCGAGCGGCCGGGCCATCGATTCCGCCTGTGCGACGATGGACTCCGAGCCGTCGAACGCGAGATCGTTTATGACATCGATCACCAAGAGTGCCGTTCCCGACACGGGGACGACGATCGGAACCTCGGCGGCCTTGGCACGACTCGTTCGCACGGGTCGCAAGCGGCGACGGGCCTTCCCCGAACTCTCTCTCGCAACGCCGGCGCCGTTTCCTCGTGGTCGTCTCAATCTCGTCATCGCCCTGGCATTTCTCTCCGCGTCGATCCCGGTTGGTGACGCCGTCGCTGCCTCCCTCGAAGAAAGCCGTATCGGCGGACTCTTACGCGAAGGGTTTTTGATCGGTGGGTGGGTTGCGATGTGGCGTCCGCTGGATCCGGTGAGTCGCGAGATTAAGCAGGACGTAGTCCAACCCGGATCGTCGTCCCAGCATTCGCGCGGCTATTTTTCTTTCGTCTTTTCTCGGAAGCGTTTGTAGTTCGCTTCCTCGGGCGTGCAATCCCAGGGAAGAATCTCGCCGTCTGGCAGCCTCTGGTACGGATAGGTGACGACCAGCTTCTCGTAGTACACCGGATCGTGGTGGGTGATGACGACGCGCATGCGATCGCCGTCGGGGATGAAGCGTTCCTCGGTGCGCATCTGCTCCGACTGGACGAGTCCCGGCGCGCCGAGCGTATCGAGGATGCCAGCCCGCTGTCCGATGGTTTCAATCAGAAGCACGTCACCTTCGTAGCGCGCGACCGAACGTCCCAGGTGCGGATGCTCCGGCACAGACACGGGCGCCTTCGCGAGCGGCGTGCCCGGTGCAATGGGGACGCGGCGGTGGATGTCCATGAATTCATAGTTGATGAGGACCTCGCCTTTCCTCTGACGCACCTCGATCGGCGGCGACGGCGTGTGCATGACGCGCGTGAAGCTCGCCGGGATGCACTGCATCGCCGGGTCGTCTTTGAGGTAGTCGTAGCGCGCGCGCGCTGCCTGGCCCGCAGGCGTCAGCGTCATCTCGATGCTGGGCGATCCGGAAAGGATCCACACGCCGTCCAACTGCTCGCGTTTGTCTTGCGCGTTCGCTTCCGAGATCGTGCAGACGAACAACACGAGAATCACGCTCCTCATCGCTGTTCTCGCTGCTGACTCGGTGGGGCGGGGGTCTCGGACGAGGGCCGCCCCGGCTCGCATTCGACGAACTGTCCCGTGGCAATGGCCTGGCGGAACGCGTCGAAGCCGCAGTCGCGCAGGACGCTCTTGTCCGGAAGCAGCGCGGTACGGAAATACGCCAGGTTGTCCAGACGCCGGCTCGGGCTGGCAGTGATGGTCACCGTGTCATCGACGCGCAGCAGTTGGAACTGTACTTTGCGACGGACGAGCGCGTTGCGGTCGGACCATTCGATGAACCATTCCTTCACCGTCCCGTCGGGCTGAGTGACCTGAAGCGTGATCTGCGAGTGCGGGTTTCGAATGTCGATCTCAGTGATGCGGCCGGTGAGCGTGAGCACCTGCGAGCTGTCGAAGTTCACCGCGACCGAGTGATGCGCCGGCGTGGAGACCCCACCGCATAACAGTGCAATGAGGCTAGCGGCGCAAAGCGTTTTGGCCATGCACTTCCTCGCGCCGATTGTATCTGTTACGGGCTTACGTTCAAGGTCGGGAGCACGCCTTCGCATGGTAGACGTCGTGCGGACTGAAGTACCGTGACCGTCCGCTAGGCGGCGCGCGCCAGCGCGCCGTTCGTTCCTTTTCCTTCACCAATTAGAGTCAATGTCTGTCCGCCCAGGCGGACGTTGTGATGGAGATTCTGTCATGGAGATGGAATTGCGTGACGGCATCCGCTCCGCCGCTCAAAACGCCTACGCTGACCAGGCGCAACGAAAACGCGATGACGGAAGACGCGCGGCCATCCGCGGGGTCCCCGCCGCGCACGCTTGCGCGGTGGGCTGCAGTCGCTGCGGCCGATTTCCGGCTTCGCGGTGTGCTCGGCATGGTCGCACGCGTCCGCCACGCGGTGTGTCCGCAGCGACCTCTGTTCCGACGGCGACACACGTGACGTTCGCCTACTTCGAACTTCCTGACGCCGCTTCGGCGTCACGTTTCCGGCCGAAGCTGAGCGCGTTGGCCATCGCGTAGTTCCCCTCCTGACACGAGTACTCGAACATCTGATACGTGTCGTCACGGTTGAGGGGTAATGCCACGGTCCACGGCCTGGTGTACACCTTCGGGTCGTCGATCGTCACGGTGTAGTTGATCGTGTTCGCGTCGACGCGGGTGAATCGCTCGGTGACCTTCAAGGCTTCGCTCTGCGGAATGCCGCGAATGCGTCCCGTGGCCGCGCTGGTCGCGATCGAACCCTTGTTGTTGTAGTTCGTCGATTCAACGACGAGCGTATTGCCTTCCCACCGCCCTCGCGGCTCGCCGTTCCACTGCTTGATGTTCGTGCCGAGTTTTGGCCGACCGTCGATCGGAATGATCCGCGTCTCGTGAATCATCTCGAACACGATCACCACGTAGCCGGGTATCTGAATGATCTCGTAGGCGTTGTTGTAACCGGCCGGAAAGAACGCAGCTGGATAGCCGCGCGTGATGCAGCGCACCCACGGCGTTTCGTGTTCCGGTGCATCGGGAATGTGGGCGATGTCGTAGTCGCGTTTGTCCTCGGCCCACTTCATCACTGGCACGCGGCCGTCAGGCGGATCGATCACCATTGATCGACGTCGTTCGCTGACCTTGTGATTGTGATCGGCGAATTCCGATGCAGGACCGACGTTGGCCGCAGCCGTCGCGGTAGCGGCTGGTGCCGCGGGTTGCGCGCTCGCTGCTTCGAATGGCGTGCCATCGAAGTTGAGCCAGATGCCCTGGAGGTCCGGTTGACCGTCTGGAGTGCGTCCCTGTTTCCATGCTGTTTGAGCGGCAGCGCCGCCACTCATCACCAGCGCGGCGACGAACGCGACGATCACGGGGCGCAGCGATGCTGTGTTCCGGGACATGGCAGGCCTCCTCCTCTGGA